>JASLKC010000018.1 GCA_030747785.1 Candidatus Poseidoniaceae archaeon
CGCGCACTTGGAGGCACGGCTCAAGCTCGTAGTGCAGAGCCTTCAGCAACGGTTAGAGCATTGAGAGGAATCGATTTCGGTATGCTTGATAGTTCAATCGACCGACTCGAAAAGAGATTGTCAACCCGAATAGATTCTGAACGTGCGTGGGATTATTTCAGCGCAGATACCAATTCCTCAATCATTAGTCGTTTCAACCGTATTTACATCGAGGGTAGTCAGTCTAGTGGCGAGCCAGCAGCTACTGCTGACATGGTTTCCAAATCGGTGTCCAATATCCTGTCATTGCGCCGAAGACGCTCTCTTTCTGCTTCAACGATGTGGGGTGTAGCGCTTGGTTTGCTCATCAGTACAGTCACAAGCCTCAACGTTACTATTACGATTGTTTTGAAACTTGGAGAGTCAATTGCAGGCGTTGCTCAAGGGATAGCAGATAATACTGATGTCAGCCAATTGACCGAAGCCGCAGGCGGCTTCGCTTTACCTGTAATGGAAGACCCAGGAGGAGTTGCTGACAATATCATGATGTTCAAAATCATCGCTTCTATTCTTATCTTAATTCAGGTACTTGCAGTATCTTTGATTTCAACTCGTTTGCGTGGCGGTGGCTTCACAAGTGCAATTGGTCAGACTGTGCAATTACTTTGGATAGCAGCAATTACCAGTCTTGTTTCCGCATATATTCTTGAAGGCGCATCATCGCTATTCGGTGCTTAACGCCGTGCTTCTTCCAGTATTTTCTTCTTAGTTGCAGCCCAGCCACATATTGGGCAGTCGAGTAATTTGTGCCCTCTTGCAGGGCATTGTTCACGACCAAAGAAGATAATTTGCAAGTGTAGTTGATTCCAAGAATCACGGGGAAATAATTTCTTCAGATCCTTTTCGGTTTGCTCGACATTCTTACCATTTGTTAGGCCCCAACGAGTTGCTAGTCGGTGGATATGTGTGTCAACTGGGAATGCAGGTACTCCAAATGCTTGAGCCATTACTACTGATGCGGTTTTATGCCCGACTCCAGGTAGGGCTTCTAATCCATCAAAGGATGCGGGAACTACTCCATCGTACTTGTCTACAAGCATCAAAGAAAGGCCCTTGATGTTTCGCGCTTTTGTTGGAGCAAGACCAATTTCGCGAATAATCACTTTGATTTCTTCAGCATCGAGCATTGCCATCGAATGGGCATCAGGACCACGGCGGAATAATTCTGGCGTAACTTGATTCACTTTTTTGTCAGTAGTTTGTGCACTCATCAGCACAGCTACAAGCAACTGGAATGGTGACTTATGATCAAGAGGAATTGGAGTTTCAGGATGCAATTCATTGAGAATCTCCATGATGCGTACAGCCTTATCAGCACGCTTCATTCTTGCTCACCCTTGGTAGTCTACGCCGTATTCTTCACCGGTCTTCCAAGCCCATACACAACCCAGAATCATACCTGCAAAAGGAACGACATTACATGGAAACCATACGGCGAATGAGTAGTTATCTTCACTCCCTCCCATTCCAAGCCAGAGCAAGTATCCAAGAATAGTTGCGGGGAAGAAACTCAACAACCCGATGATGAAAGCGCGTAAGGACCTCATGATATCACCCCAACAGTCGGTGGTTCATCTCATCTGCGGAAAGAGAATTTAGCACATCACCCGATTCCAGCCACCCCTTACGGGCGATCATAACACCGTAGTCAATGTCCCCAAGCCCTTTGATTGAGTGTGCATCTGGATTGATTACAACTGGTACGCCAAGTTCCTTTGCTCTCTTACACAAACGCCAGTCGAGGTCCAGCCGGTAAGGAGATGCATTGAGTTCAACTGCCTTGAGGATGCCATTGGAATTCTGTTCAGCCATAGACTCTAGGATTGTGTGGAGGTCGATTTCGTAACCCTCTCTTCCTTGAAGAATTCTGCCAGTAGGGTGACCTAGTACTGTTGTAGCAGGATGGTCCAGACATTTTAGCAAATCCTCAGTATTTTGGCTTTCATCACGGCTACGCCAGCGACCCATTGCGTGTACTGAGGCAACAACATAATCGATTTGGGACAGAACATCATCGGGATGATCCAACTTTCCATCTTCTAGAATATCTGATTCTACTCCGCTGAATAATCGGAAGTCTACACCGTCATCAGCCCACTCTTTGTTGTATTTCTGCATGGTTTCATGCTGTGATAGCAGGTCCTCTGCAGATGCACCATGAGCGACTTGCAGAGTAGGTGAATGGTCTGCTATTCCCAGCCACGACCATCCTAGTTTTTGTGCAGCTGCAGCCATTTGCTCTAGACTCGCTTCGCCATCTGATAACAGAGTGTGATTATGCAGGGACCCTCGAATATCACTCAAATCCATTAGATTTGGTAGATTTGCTGTAAGGGATGCTTCAATTTCCCCCATGTCCTCTCTGAGTTCAGGAGTTACATACTCCATACCGAGGTGTCGGTAAATATCGGCTTCATCTGTCGCAGGTAGAGAGGTTGCCGCAGCCTCAAGTCCAGTAAGTTCAGTCTCTGGCATCAAGCCGAACTCGTTGAGTTTCAATCCCCTATCTTGTGCAGCTTGCCTCATGCGGATATTATGCTCTTTACTTCCGGTGAAATATGCTAATGTGAACGCGAAGACATGAGGAGGCACCATTCGGATTTGTGCATCCATTGTTCCACCTGACTCGAGTTGCTCGTAATCTTCTCCACCAATTGCATCCAATACATTGGCATCGAGGTGGCCAAGGGCGAAGCCGCCATCGAATATCGAAGTATCAAGGATTACAGATACTTTGGAATCACCTGCGCCTTTTACATCGGCAATTCCCTTGAGTGATAGGATTGCCTTGGTCACTTCTTCGACATCATCTGGCTGAACTGCTGCAACGATATCGAGGTCACCAATAGTTTCACGCCTACGGCGTGCACTACCTGCAAGTTCTGCTTTCATTATTCCATCAAGGCCTTCGACCATCGAGAGGAAAGTATGTCCATAGCGTAAGCCGATATCAATCCGGCGTCGGGCACTGAAACGGGCGAGTAGATCGATGCCATCGAGAATCCTCTGCTGACTTTTCGCTCCGAATCCCTTCAATGGTGCGACTTCATTCTTCACACAGGATTCCTGAAGGTCTGCAACACTTTCAACACCCAGTTCTTCGTTTAACATCTTGATTTTCTTGGGCCCTACTCCAGGTATTCCAAGCATTTCGATTAGACCCTCTGGAGTTTCATCGTGTAATCTAATCCAATCTTCAGGCCAACGGCCTTCACCAACGGCTTGGCTAATTGCTGAGCCGAGGCCTTTGCCGATTCCTTTGAGGTCGAATAGTTCTCCTGATGCGACTAATTCGCCGAGATCTTGTGATAATGAGCCAATCAAGCGAGAGCCATTTTGGTATGACCTAGTGCGAAACATATTCGCACCCGAGAGTTCGAGCAAGACCGCCATTTGATGCAAAGCGCTCGATACTTGGTTGCGGCTGAAGTACGGAGGTCCATTTGGCCGGGCCTTCGGCAATCTCCAACTTCCACCTGCCATGAACAGTGGAGGGCGGGCCGGGTTGAAGAACCCCTTCCTACTGCCATGTGCATGCTCGGCCCCGAAGGAATTGAGGTCTTAGCCGAGTCTATGTGTGGCATCTCGTTGTTAGCATTCATTTTCATTGCTACATTTTCACGTTCGGAGAAACTCGAAATAGCGGCTCAGAATTTCATTATGGTCTCGTTGCTCTTCACCGCGGTGATACTTTGGTGGCTATCTTATGCCGGTGGAAGCTTGTGGGGGTCTTACTATCTAGCCAAACCGCTATCAGTGCTGTGCATCATCATTGCAGTTGCAGCTCGAATGAATATCAAAGGCCAAAACGTTTCATTCGGTGCAAACCCGCACACAATTGGAAAGAACGACGAATCTGAATAATCAGACAATTTCGCCGACTTTTTCCGCTTCATCAGCCATTTTTTTGTCGATGAATGTTCGCATATATTCTGGTAATTCACCATTTACGAAAATGACATCTTCTACGTTTTCAAGTTTCATCAAAGAATAGTAGATTTGCATTGCTGTCATCGGGGTGGATGAGCAACCGACGCAACCACCATCAAGGGATAGCATCACAATTCCTTCTGCGGTATCGATGACAGTGACAACTCCATCATGCGCATCAAGAATCTCTTGAACAGGCCCAATTTCAGAAAGGACCTCCTCTGCACTGATTGTCATTGATACGGGGTCAACGGCGCCCACCTATCAACCATCGCCTTCATAATTGAGTAATCATTGGGACCGACATGGGTCTATTCAGTAAGACAGAGATGCATGATTTCAAGGTAAATGGAATGGGGTGCGGCTCTTGTGAGCGCAAGATCGATTCTGCACTCAAGAGTTTGAAAGGCGTAAAGAAAGTGGAAGCATCCTCGTCCGAAGGACGAGTGACCGTCACTGGAAAAGGTCTAGATTCAGAAATCATCGTAACTGCAATCGAGAGCGTCGGCTTCACTGTCGAGTAAACATAAACGCTGTACGGCGTTGATTTAAGCAGGGATGCTCTTATGAAGGGCATCAAGGTCGGCGAGCCAACAGGTGTATCATATGATGGACATTGCATTAATCGCCGTGATAGTATCCCTAGTCGGGCTAGTTATTGCTGCATTGTTATACAAGAAAGTAGTTAGCGTAGAGATAGACAACCCAACTGTTGCAGATATTACGCAACAAATTCAGGACGGAGCAATGGCTTTCCTTAAAGCCGAATACAGATATCTGTCCATATTTGTTGCTGTCGTTGCAGTTCTGCTATACTTCGTAACTGATACTGATGGTCATTTGACCGCATTGGCCTTCCTTGGAGGTGCCATAGCAAGCGTACTTGCAGGTCTTTCAGGAATGAAAGCGGCAACTGCTGCAAACGGCCGTACTGCAATGGCTGCACAAAATGAAGGTCAAGCAGGTGCTCTTGCCGTTTCGTATAACGGTGGTGCAGTTATGGGACTTTCAGTAGGAGGTCTAGGATTACTTGGTATCTCACTAGTCGCTTTCTTCTTTGGAGCGGGCGATGATGGTACAACCAATATCACACACGCTGCTGGATTCGGAATGGGTGCCTCATCTATTGCACTATTCGCTCGTGTTGGTGGCGGTATTTACACTAAGGCTGCGGACGTTGGAGCAGATCTGGTTGGTAAAGTCGAAGCAGGAATTCCTGAAGACGACCCTCGAAACCCTGGTGTTATCGCAGATAACGTCGGTGACAACGTAGGTGACGTCGCCGGAATGGGCGCAGATATCTTCGAGTCTTTCGTAGGTTCTATTATCGCTGCAATGGTTATCGCTGATTCGAGCACTAACATGAGTGCAGACTATGTTATCCTTCCAATCTTCTTGGGACTAGTTGGATACCTCGCTTCCCTAGTAGGTGTCTTCTCTATGGAGTTCCTAAAGAATAGCGAGCCTGGTGCTGCGCTACGAAACACTACATTCATCGGTGCAGGATTATTCTGGATCGTTGGATGGTTCGGAATCGATTTCATGGATTTAGATACTGGAACCGAGCCAATGATTGCAGTAATTATTGGTTCAATCGTTGGTATCCTAATTGGACTAGTAACCGAATACTACACTGGAATCGAAGACGTTTTCGGATTAAAGCCAAAGGCTATTCCTCACATTGGACAAATGTCCAAGACAGGTCCTGCTACAAACGCAATTGCAGGACTTTCGGTTGGTATGATGTCTACATTCATCCCAATTATTCTAATCTGTTTCGGAATATTCGGTGCTAATCATTTCATGATGGATGGTCACACTGCTAGCAGCGCTGGAGGATTTATGCCAGAATTCGGCCTATACGGTATCGCAATGGCTGCAATGGGAATGTTAGCAACAGTCGGTGTCACAATGACTGTCGATGCTTACGGACCAGTTGCAGATAACGCAGGTGGAATCGCAGAGATGAGCGGCCTAGGAAAGGAAGTTCGTGAAATCACAGACGGTCTTGATTCAATCGGCAACACTACTGCAGCAATAGGTAAAGGATTCGCAATAGGTAGTGCTGCTCTTACAGCATTGGCTCTATTCGCAGCATACTCTGCTGCAGCAGGCCTTGGACTCTCACAATTAGCACTATCCGACCCTAAGGTCGTTATCGGACTATTGATTGGTGGTGCTCTACCATTCGTAGTAGCTGCAATGACCATGACTTCAGTTGGTAAGGCTGCTAACGAAATGGTAACTGAAATCCGTCGCCAATTCGGTGTAATGAGAGAAGCACTAACTGCGAACACTCCTGAAGGAGTTGATCTTGAGGACGTTTCTTCATGGCCTACTACAATTGAACACAAAGGAACAATGTATCCTGATAGCGCAAAGTGTGTTGAAATTTCAACAGATGCAGCATTGAAGGAAATGGTTGGACCTGGTGTAGTAGCAATTATCGCTCCAGTCATCGTTGGATTCGCTTTAGGTGCTCCTGCACTTGGTGGTCTTCTTGCTGGTTCTCTAGTTACTGGAGTTCTTATGGCTCTATTCATGGCTAACGCTGGTGGTGCTTGGGACAATGCAAAGAAAGCAATCGAGCAAGGTCACATTGAAGGTGCTAAAAAGGGCGATGATGCTCACGAAGCTGCCGTTATTGGAGACACCATCGGTGACCCATTCAAGGACACAAGTGGACCTTCTCTAAACATTCTAATCAAGTTGATGAGCATTGTAGCAGTAGTAATTGCTCCAAGCCTGACAATTACCGGTTGGCTTTGATTCGGTCCTACGGACCGTATGAGCATCAGCCTCAAAGCCCACTAGGGGACAGGGTCAACCATGCGAGCGCTACTAGCAACACTGCTTCTGCTTTCGCTCAGCATGTCCGGTTGCTTGAATGGAAGTTCTGATTCTGATGGTTCCAATGACATAATTGTCGAACAACCAGGATGGCAAGTTGGAGATTGGTGGCTATACACATTTAGCACTCCTCAATTCGGTGAGGACAGTGCTAGATTGGTAGTGTCTGATGTCAGCGAAGACGATGGCCTCTACATGCTTGGCATCTCTTCAGAACGTGAGGCTCAACGCCATGCAGTAATCAATCACAACCCATTTTTGGGACGAGTCACTATGGAAAATCTTTCAGTATTCGAGAACGGAGAGCCTCAGCCGGTTTTCAATTTCCCTTGGACTATCGGCGAGGAATGGGAGTTCACCCTTCTTGGACAGAATTGGCTTGCAGAGGTCGATTTCTTTGCTGAAGGGATGGCTGTAATTAATGCTGATAGTGATGATGGACACAAGCTTCAGTATCGTTTCAATGGCGAATGGGGATTCATTCAGGAATTTAATTGGTGGAATCAAGATGGTGAAAGTCAATTGATTATGAGTCTTAATTCACTAGGAACTGATTACGAAGGTGATACTTGGTTCATTCGCGCAACCGATCTAAAGGATGCAAGATATGAATCAACAGACAATGATGTCTACGATTCATTTGTCGATAACGGCCACCCTTCCGGGGTAAATTTCGATTATCTAGTGTGGTATCTCGATGTTGATATTGCTGGCCAAGGAGGAAGTGGGTCACTCACCATCAAGGACCACGCAGGGGCCTCTCCACTAACTAGAGCATGGGGGCCAGGGGCGAGAGAGTCTGGTGCGATTGGCACAATCCCAAGTCGAACGGACGAGTACAGTTTGACGGTAAGTCTACGCGGACAAGATTCTTTCATCCATCTGAAAGTAGCAGGTGGAATTGAGAATCACTGGGTCCTGTGAGGCATTATCATGCCGACACTGGTAATGATGCACGGCATGACAGGAACTGCCGAGATGATGCGGCCATTTGCCGAGAGCATACTGCCCGATGGATGGGACCTCATCATACCTGAAGCAACATTTCCTCATCCCAATCGTGGATTCACCTGGTGGCGTTATGAGAAAGAGGATGACCCAAATAAAAACCATCTTTCTGCTACTGAATTATCAGATGTTGATTCCTCTCTTCTAAAACTCAAGCAATTATTGCCAGATGACCAACTCGTAATCGGTGGATTCAGTCAAGGCGGCGCAATGGCACAGGAATTATTGCAGTTCAATATCGATGTAATTGGAATTATTGCGATTGCAACAAGGTCTGTTAGGCCACTTGAATTACGACAGCGTCTAATCGAGATCTCCAATTCCAACATATTGTGGATGCACGGTGAAACCGATCACCGTGTGAGAATCGAGGCCGGACAAGAAATCGCAGACCTATTCGACGAAGCCGGGTGGAATGTGACTCGAATTCAACATTCCAAGGGCCACATGATACCTGTAGAACACCATGAGGATGTTCGTATTTGGTTATCTTCCCTTTGAATTTTCCAATTGGGAAAATCAATTTTCCAATTGGAGTTCAATATATATTCATATATTTTCTTAGCGGTAGTTCCCATAAGTGATGACCCATCCCTGTGTACATGGTGAAGACCCGGGCACCGGTTAGAATCGATCTTGCAGGTGGATGGTCTGATGCTCCTCCGTTTTGTGAGCAGGTTGGAGGCGATGTCGTCAATATCGCCATCAATCATTATGCGCATGCGGAAGTTTCTATCGACGAAAATGGAATGTTGCAGTCTTCATACTCTTGTGAAGTACCAGTTGGTTCTGGTTTGGGCTCATCAGGTGCGATCAATGTAGCTTTGATGGCAGCGATAAAAGGTGCAGAGGGTAGTGAAGAATTAGCATATCAATTCGAGCGGCTCCTCGGTAATCATGGCGGGCGCCAGGACCAATGGGCAGCACGTAATGGGGGCATTCAGCACCTGAAATTCATCGGTGACCAAGTGGATAGTCTTCCTCTTCAACCCGGAGAACGTTTCAACAGGTGGATAGAATCACATTTGATTCTAGCCGATACCGGAATTCGTCATACTTCTGGTGATTTACATTCTTCAGTATGGGCAAGATACGATGAAGTCCTCCCGCATCTCATGGCGATTCGCCAATCGGGTAGAGATATGGCAACTGCAGTGCAAATCGATGACCGCTACAAGGTATGTGGTGCTATGAAAGCATATACTGAATCGGTTGGCAAACTCAACCCCGCCCTCAATGAGCCATATCTTCTGCTTGACGAAATGAGCGAGGTAATGGCCTGGAAGGGAATGGGTGCAGCTGCAGGTGGTTTCGTGGGAATTATCTCAAGAGAACCTGAAAAAACCAAGGCTGCAATCCCATGGGATGTTCTCGATTGGCAAATAGACACTGAAGGTCTCGTAATTTTGTGAGTTCATACAGGGATTCAAGAAGGGCACGCCAGAGGGTCAGCCATGAGCAGAGTAGTAGACGATGCCGCAGCAGCGGACACAGACTTCTTGTTATACACTACTACATTCTGCCCTTATTGTGTTGCAGCAAAGCGTTTACTCAAATCGAAAGGACTAACTTTCAGCGAGATCAATTTCGATAGTGATAGTACAGCCCGTATGGAAGTAGTCGAGGAAACCGGTCATCGAACCGTTCCGGTAATTATCGATATCAGAGGAGAGAACCCGATGTTCATCGGTGGCTTTGATGAGACAAATTCCTACCTGAGAAAGCAGGGATAATTCACAAAACATTCACTCTAATTGTGCGGAATAACTCCAGCGCAGTACATCGTTTAGAGTAATTGGAGTGCTCGCACCGGGATTCGAACCCGGGTCGCCGGGATGAAAACCCGAAATGATGGGCCACTACACCATGCAAGCAACTAACCCTCGCCCAACGCTGATTATTCATGAATGTTGGGGTCGACCGTTAACCTATTCCACCAGCGTAGACTGTACCACATAGCCGCAATTCCGGCAATGAGTAGCACTCCAATCAGTAACTCTCTATCCAGTAGCCACCATAATGCATCGAGTGCTTTGTCACCATATACTCCAACGAGTATTGCTTCTAATCCGAATCGAAGACCACGTCCCCACAGTCCGGCTGCGATGTATGATTTGAGATCCATCTCACCCATGCCTGCAACCCATCCAAATACCTTGTAGGGAATCGGAGAAAATGCGGCAATGAAAATTCCAATTGTTCCATATCTCTCCATCAGCGCTTCGATTTTCGTAACATGGTGCTGCTTTCCAAAACGATCGAGAATAGCCCTGCCCCATTTCTTACCAATCCAGTATCCAACAAGGCTACCTAGAACACTTGAAATTGTGATAACAAGCCACAACCAAACCACAAGTGGGGTGTCTCCCATCGCATTGACAAGCATGGGTAAAAACAACAGGTCAGGAGGCACAGGTTGTATGATTGCTTCAGTGAAAGACATCGCACCAAGGCTCAATGAACCAAAGCCATCGAACCAATCGACCACGCCCTCCTTCCACGACATCTGGCCTTCGGGCGGCATTCCTACGCATGAATGCTATCCTTTCCCGAAGCGATGAAAGAGGAGTTATCCCTCATCGGGCATGATGCCGGTACTCGACACCGCAGCCCTTCTGCACTGGCCAGTCGAGAGAATCGCCGGTGGGATTGCCGCTCATTCACAACTTGCCGAGTTAGAGCGGCTAAGTCCAGAGCGTGCAATGCTAGTCGAATCAATAGAGATGGAATGGATGAGTATTGGGACTGGAGATGCCGAAGATGCAGCCCGTCGGACAGGTGACCTCCCTCGCCTTTCCGAAGTCGACCTCGAAGTACTAGCTCTCGCAATGGCAACCGGACAATGCCTGTTTACAGATGATTATTCACTGCAGAATGTTTGTCGCTCCCTTAACCACCCTTTCGAGGCAGTAAGCAACCGCCCCTCGAAAAAACAGTGGGCTTGGGAATTGCGTTGTATTGGTTGCCGTGCGACTAAACAAGCCGATTCAAAGGATGCTCAAGAATGCAGGATTTGCGGCTCTCCGATGGAAGTAAAGCGCGCACGTCGCTGAAGTTTCACTCGTCGGATGAGTCGGCGATTTCCTCTTCAATTTCCTCAGCGGTTTTTCCAGAGGGGTCTACACCAGCAGCCTCAGCCTCTTCTGCAAGTGCTACAGTAGCAGTCTTGCCACCAGCCTCAAGATCAGCCTCGGTTGCTGCGGTATTTGGGGAATGTGTGGCTTCAGAGATTCCTTTTTGGAATTCACCTTTTGATTGTCCAAGCGCTCTTGCTAACTTAGGTAGGCGTTCTGCTCCAAATAGTATGAAGAATATGGCGAGTAGGATAATTATCTCGGTTGCTCCAAATCGCATGGTGGGTGTCCTCCAATGTGTTCCAGCAGGACCCGCCTTGTCAATCAATCGGCTGTTTAACCGCCTGAGACCGGTGGAAGTAGTGCGATTTCATCCCCATCACTCAGTGGAGCATCTTCGCTTACCTGGTGTCCATTCAAACTAATCGCAAGTCCCTTTCCAATCCATATTTCCATACCGATTTCCTCAACGAGGAAACGGGCACTACTATTGGCGGGCAATTCGATATGATGTGTGCGCCCCCCTAGTGCTTCTGCAATTGGCCCGAATGCAAGGACCGTGACTAGCATATCGTTCTCGATGAAGGGGGGTCTTATCAACCTGCACGGCCTGAAGGTATCCATGTCAGCCGCTCTAGAGTGCCAAGGTCTGTGGAAGGTCTACGAGATGGGCGAGGCTAAGGTACAGGCCGTGAGAGGCGTGAGTCTCTCCGTAGCCGCAGGCGATATGGTCGCAATCATGGGTCCAAGTGGATGTGGGAAAACGACCCTGCTTAACATGCTGAGTGGCATAGATGAACCATCTGCAGGACAAGTGAGCGTTGCAGGACTACCCCTATTCGGCATCAGCGATGATGAGAGAACCGACCTCCGTGGTAGTCAAATGGGTTTTATCTTTCAGAAATTCTATCTCATCGAGGTGCTGAGTGCCGTTGAAAATGTTGAGATTCCATTATTGATGCAGAAAATGTCAGCCGACGAGGCTCGTAAAATTGCTTTTGAAGCTCTAGAGATGGTAGGCTTAGGAGATAGAGCAGATCACCGCCCAGCAGAATTGTCCGGAGGACAGCAGCAAAGAGTTGCAATCGCCCGTGCATTCGTCCATTCACCCAGTGTCATCCTTTGCGATGAGCCAACTGGAAACTTAGACAGTACTACGAGCGACCAAATTCTTGAACTCCTCAGTGAGTTGAATACTGAGCGTAATGTCACCTTAGTTGTCGTTACGCACGATGATGCGGTCGCTGATAGATGTGAACGCATAATCAGAATGAGTGATGGTAGGGTAATCGGGGAAGAGGAGTGAATATGCTCACTGAGCTGATTATCACTGCGCTTCTGGTTGCACCCTTCAGTCTTGGTGCGACATACTCCATACGTGGAGATTTGAGGCAATGGTGGCATGCGTTGATCATTGGCATAGGTCCAATGCTCGATGCAATGATTGCTTGGTTAATCCTCGATTGGCTCGATGTCAGTTTCATGGCAATGTGGACCACTATTCTTGTAGTAGGAATTATCTCAACTCTGCTAATACAACCCATTTTCTCATCACGTCGCCTTCTAGTGTTCCGTTTAGCAATGCAGCAAGTCCGCAGAAAACCACGGCAAGCCGCATTGATGATGGCGGGTTTGTTAGTTGCATCAGCAATCATCACATCCTCTCTAGTAGTTGGCGATAGTCTTGATGCAACCGTCAATGACGAAGTTGAGGCGATGTGGGGCGACACCGATATCCTCGTGTATTCGATAGACAGTCGAACTGGACTCTCCGATGACCTTTCGGAAAATCTCACTCTTTCTTTTGGCGAGGCATTGCGTTCTGATGGCTTGTCCGACTCATTTGAAATGGGACTTGAGACTTCATCTACTCTTGCGAGAGCCGATGGTAAAGCCGACCCAAGCGTGTCTTGGTTTGCATATCGCGGTTGGGAAGGCGTTCGAATCAATCAGGTAGCAGCAGATGAATTGGAGATTGGGGCTGGAGATATCATCGAAGTATCGTGGTACAGCATTAGCACCGAAGGAAAATATGTTCGCAATAGTGACAATATTACCATCGATTCGGTGATTCCCAACGAGGGAATCGGTGCGTGGTCTGGTACAAGAGGACCTGGACTTTTCACTTCACTTTCCCAAGCTCAGGAACTTCAAGGCAAGGAATGGGCGGTAAACCGTTTGCGAATATCAATGCCTGAAAATATCGATGCTTCAGATAGTATTCCCCAAATCAAAGAAAGCCTCGACGAATTAATTTCATCTTCAGATGCCTCATTTGAAACTCAAGTCGATGGTGATGTAATGTCAATTGCTCAGACCAGCGGATTCGGCCGACTAGGTTCCGATTTCATCGCGGCATGGCGCGAGAATGCTAGCGAATTAGCAGCGGGAGGAAATACTCTTGAAGTTCTTCAAGTGCCTTTGATTCAAATATCTCAAGGATACAATATTCTGGTTCTACCGGATGAAACTATTGAGCAGATCTTGCCCTCTGCAGAAGGGGATTGGTACATCGCAGCCGGTTCGGTATCTTTCCAAATCGACCGCGGGGGAAAGGCGCATGGCTGGGAGGTTCCAGATGGTGGACTGATCAATGATGCCGAGTTGGTTGAAGGTGGATTGATAGTCGCTCATGATAATGGCCTTACAATCATCCCAGAGGACCCTGATGGTGAATTGGAACATCTTACGAAAGGTCAAGAAGTACTACTAGCATCCAATACATCAATTCCCCTTCCAGAGTTACCTGAGACTCTATTCGGTCTTGAACATGAGATTGCTGGTGGTGAAGAGTGGCTTCGCATAGAGGGCTTATTTGGTTCAACTTTCTATGCTGTAGAAGATGGAGAATGGGTCGACCAACAAGTTGGTGGGGACATGCTTCATTCGGATGAGGTCATCATGTATGGCGATTCGTCGGGATGGACAACCGTAGATGGCAGTACCTCCCCTGCAAATTGGACTGCCTTTCCATATGGTTTACTAATCAATGAAACCGGTATGCTTCATTCATTCAATTCAGCTGGCACTACCGCTTTGGCTATTCCAAATAGCGATTGTGACCAACGGTCATTCGCCTGGGATGGAGATTTACTTTGTACCACTTCAGTCGGCGTTTTAATTGATTCAGAAGGGATACTAACCCCACGTTTACCACTCACAGTTGACATCAGTGAAATTGGCACTTTGCCCCAACTCGTTATCGCAACAGATTCTACCTTTGCACCGCAAAATGGTGGAATGTTAATCTCAAATCAACTTTCTCACCTCGATGTAAATGAAACGATATGGGTCACTGGTTTGATGCCATATGCCTATGGAGATGATTCGCCTTTGATTATGGATATCGAAGGTTCGATGTCATCTATCAATGCTCCAGGCTTAGATGAATTGGAAGGAATCATCATCGGGATGGTCGATCTTGACACTGGAACAGAATTGGCAGCAGCAGATACCGATGAGCGTAGTATGATTATCGTGACAGGTGGCGATACCAATGCAATCAATCTCTGGTTAGATGGATTTGCAGGTACCGATTCAATGGGCCTGAATTTTAATGCGGTGAAGGAAGAGTCCTCAGAGGCGGCTGAAGAGAGTTCAGGCGTCCTTTCGGCAATGTTCCTAGTCTTTGGAACCTTTACTATCGGTGCTGGAATATTGTTGGTACTGACAATCGTCATAATGCTAGCAGACCAAAGGCGCCAAGATGAAGCGGTAATCCGTGCACTTGGTCTCAAGCGTTCAGATATGCGCGCTCTCGCAATGATGGAAGGAGTTCTGACATCAGCAGGTGCTGCGATTCTTGGAGGAATAGTAGGTCTAGTTCTAGCATGGCTTATTTCATTGGCTTTCAGCAGTATATTTGCATCAGTTGGCGCCGAAGGTCTCGCGTTTTCATTTAGTCTCTCAAGTATGCTAGTAGGGATGTCATGGGGATTCATTATCGCAATGTCGACCCTATGGGCAACTGCTCTCTGGACCAGCCGTTTAAACATCGTAGAAGCCTTACGCGGCTTGTCTCCAATTCGGGCAAAAAGCATGCCATGGTGGATGCTTCTTGGCCTGATTATATTGTTAGGTGGAGGTTTGTTATCGGGATTGACTATGTTCACACTGGATAGCGGCTCTTCCCTTTACATAGCGATGTGGCATATTGCAGCCGCACAGTTCATCATTGCATTGGTGCCTATGTTGACGTGGGTATTACCGAATATGCTAGGACGTCCGATGCGCAATGCTGGTAGCAATACAATGGCCGCAATCGGACTGGCCCTTTTCGCCTGGGCTCTCCTTCCGGATTCACTTGACCCGATAAGAGCTGGAGTCGAACCGGGTAACATGGAATTAGCATTCGCAGTACTCGGTATGGTCGAAGTATTTGCGGGAGTCATGGTATTGTCTGGCCTCGCACCTAGAATTGCAGGGTACATCATCAGTAGGACCTTCGTAAATCGCTTATTTGGCCCGGTCCCGAAAATCGCTCTAGCCCATCCTGCTTCTGCACCGTTACGAACTGCAATTGTAATGGGAATGTTTTCACTAACTGTGTTCAGTGTAATCGTTCTCTCTGGATATTCAGTACAATTCGAATCGCACTCTACCGGGTATGTTGACGATGCAAGTGGCGATTTTGAGATTCTTCTTGCCTCATCTAGACAAGCACCAATGGACCTCTCCTCTGATCCAAGCGATTGGAATCTTTCAGAGGCGACTTCTTCAGATATTGACGCAGTGGGTAGAGTTTCACGAGCAGTAGTATGGCTGGAGAAAGGAGAAGAGCGCACAGGGTATATTCTTCGAGGGGTTGACGATGGTTTTGTTCAGCATGGAGGGATTCCTCTTTCAGACTGGGACCGTAACGCCTTAGGTCCAACCGAGCAAGAAGCATGGATTAATCTCACATTACGCCCTGATTTGGTATTCATTGACAGTTCATTTGCTTTGATTGACCCCAATACTGGAGAGTCGATAAATGGAATTACAATTACAATTGGAGAATCGATTTCTCTAATTGATATTTCAAACCCCGGAAACAGCCGTGAAGTGGTAGTTGGAGGCATACTTTCTCAGTCTTCAAATCTCTTTAGTACCGGAGTGTGGATGGGCGGAGAAATTGTTGAGGAACAGTTCGGTGGAGTCCACACTAGAATCTATGTTTCTGCATCTCCAGGAATAGAGCCTTCTGTTCTCGAGGAATCTCTTTCCAATGATCTAGCAAAGGATGGCGTCCATACATCCGTCATCGAGGAGGAGGTGCTGGTGATTCTTGGCCTAGTATTTGCGATATTGTCAATCTTCCAGGCATATCTAGCCTTAGGGCTCATCGTAGGTATTGCAGGAATTGGTGTGGTAACATTCCGTTCAGTTTCAGAAAGGGCTGGTGAGATTGGAATGCTACGAGCGCTTGGATGGAGGCGCCGTTCGGTGATGTTTTCGATGCTTACCGAAATCAGCTGGGTATCGGTTCTGGGGATGCTGAACGGAGCAGTGGTTGCTTTGGCATTCCACCTCGCACTTCATGGAGCAATTTGGGAAGAACAAGGGGTCGAACTCATTCTACCCTGGGGGACAATAATTTCAATGCTGATTGGAGGATGGATTCTTGTTCTTTTGGCAACAATAATTCCAGTTCGTCGAGCAATGTCAATCACTCCGGCACAGGCTTTAGCAAGTTCCGATTAATGCGGCCTTGGATATTATGCTCTGGAGGGTATAGAATACACAAACGCATTGTACCACGGAGAGAAATATTACTCCTTTTTTGCAGTATTTTTGTTATTTTTCGCTGTACTGCGTTGGGTTAAGTTTAATTTGACAAAATCAATCTTCTAGATGTATAATCCATAGGGGTTGCCCAACTCCTAAATACCCTACATGGCGTGGGGGAGCCAACCGACCCAAGTTGGAGGGAATGACATGCGTAAGTTAACACCCATAATCTTGGCGCTTTTGATGATGGTAAGCACCTCGCTTGCAGTAATTGATATCGCTGAGTTAGACGATAGCCCAATGACCAATGCAGATGGCCGAACAGGCCCTGATGCTATGGTAAATGAAATACTAAGTCCTAAAGAGACTACAACCGACAGTATTACTGGAGAAATGAGAAATACTCTCAAGTCCGGTGATGCTGTGAACTTTGAGGCCTTCATCAGCAATGCTGGTGATACTGCCATCGATGAAATGGGCGTATCCGTCACTGTATATCTAGCAGAAGACGGCGCTCGCGGTATGGTTGCAAAGGACTCCAGCGGCAATGATCTGTCGTGGACTAATGGTGACGTCGTTTGCGACGACACCAATGTCTGCCCATATCTTGACCTGGCAGCCGGTGCAAATCTTGCTAACGGTAAGTACACTCTGAACTATCAGGGAGCTGCAATTGAGTGGCTTCCTGTAACTGGCGACTATGTCGTCGTAGTTGAGGTCAGTGCCGGAGGAGATAGTGACCCTGGAAACGATTTCCAAGAAATCTTGGTATCTGTCACAGAGTGGACCGACATAGTAGTCGATCTATCTTGGGACTCAGGTAAGGAAATTGAGGGAGGCGGCGGAGACAAGGCCTTCACTCTATCTGTATCGACCGATGGTTCAACAGATTGGTCTGCTCGCAGTATTACCCTTGCTCTATCTATTACAGGAACACTAACCTCTGCAACCGATGGTGCAGGTAACGATATCCTTGGAACCACAACCGTAAGCGGTGTAGGTACCTCGGCTGTTGTCGAAACCTTCCGCCACGAGATGGATGCAAACAATACCACCACAGATTCTCGTCATACTCTGGCTACACCAGATACTTGGGAATACTTTGGAACTGTTGCACCTGACACAAGTGGTACCTCTGGAGATTACTCCATTGAGGTCAATCTTGTGAGTTATGTCCTATATGGACAGATGGCTGAGTGTGAAGAGACAGTTGAACGAACTTCCGCAGCAGGCGACCCTATAGTTGAGACCAACGTTCACTTCTGTGAGGTAACTTATCTGCAAGATGATGTTGCATCTACAAGTGAGGATGAAATCGAAGGTAAGGTCCAGACATTCCACGACATTGGTATATCTTCACTAGTTGTGAATCAAGGATACCAAATGGATGGAAACGGAAACCCAATGGGTCAACCATCTATGCCTGGTCTAACCGAAGGTCCTCTAAATCCATCAATGAGTACAGTTCAAGCATCTGTTCGCCACCTTGGTAGTGACATGATGCAAACATACGATTGGTCCGTGGAGTTCAGTATTACAGACATATCAGGTAATGTATACACAGAAGTTGCTGACAGTTGCATGAATGGATTTGGTCAAGACTATGTTCACGATTTAATTGGAAACGATCCAATGATGCCGGCAGTCATGGAAGTTGGACAAGCGTGTATCTTCTTTGATTTCGCACCTGGAATCTATGATATCTCTGCTACCGCTTCAATGGTCAATACAACTGTTACCGATATGTCCACATCTAACGATGATGCTGAACTAAACGAGCTAATCGCAATGAATAACCGCCCATCTGTTACTCTAACTCTTGAGAATGATGGCGCAATTATTATCGGTTCTGAGTCAACGGTTACTCTGTCCGCAGATGCTATTGACGCTGATGATGATGCTGGAATGACCCTACGCTATGTATGGACTCACCCAGGACTTGTTGAGGGACAGGAGTCACCGTGCACCGGTGATGGACCCTCATTCTCACAGTGTATGTTGATGCCAGTTGACAGTGATTGGGCAGGAGTTCACGCATACAGCGTAACAGTCTTCGATGCATACTCATCCTTTGCTAGTGACTCGACAAATGTATTCATTTGGAATCACGTAGTTGCAACTGCTGCTACTGGTGATTTCACAATGGAGTACGACTTAACATACAACGGTGTAAATGAATTCACTATTGCTCTAGCACATGACGCAGCCGATACTCATACCAAGGATCTAACCGCATTCGGATACGCAGGTGAATACACCTCTGAGGCAGTTCTAGATTACAGTCCAGTGACTACTTACGGTACTGAAGATGTTCATGCACAGTCGATTACCATCGGGTATGATGCTGCTGCTATGACACCAACCTCTGTGTTCTACGTCTCCCCTAACGGTATGTGGGCTATGCTAGATGCAGCCATCAGTACAGCAGGTAATGACGGAACCATTGATATTACACTTGCAGCCGCAAGTCCTGTACTATCCGGTGGAGAAATCGCTATAATGGGAGGAGAACTAGTTGTAGTATCTCCACCTGATGCTACTCCAACAGATCTTGTAGTAAGCGCTTCGAAAGGCGGACACATAGATGCAACTTGGGGATACACAGGTACACTTGTTAGTACAATTGACTATCTGAAAATCACTGTCTGCGATTCCGCAGGTAACTGTGATGACAAAGGCACTGGAACCACAGACACTGTGTCTCTACGCCTTGATGGTCAGACTGAAACTACACACGGTGAAACTTACACAGTAACCCTTGAGATATGCCATCAAATTGCTCAGCACATTTGCAATCCAGTCAAGGCAATCGAATCAGCAACTGCTGATTCAGGAGTCGATGGAGATGCAACTGCAGATGCTCTAACCATTTCCAACAAGGATGACAATACATGGACTGTGTCCTGGACTGTCGACGGAGATGCTTCTGATGTTGACCACTGGATGGTCTGCTTCGGAGATGCATCTTGGAGTGTTGCTGGAAATATGCCTTCTTCCAACTGTGTCGATGCAGCGGCTGGTGCAACCACCGCTGACGTCGGTAAGCCTGGAGCAGATGGTATGTACCACTTCACCGCAGTTGGTGTCGATGCTATGGGCAACTACAACAACGACGTCGCTCTGAACAGCATGATTCTAGAGCGCGACTCAACCGACCCTGACCCCTGTGACACCCTCCTTCCACTGGAAGAGTGTGAGGACATTGGTAGCGCTGGTAGCGCAGAAGGTGTTCCAGGATGGACCTGGGGCGTTATTATCGGCCTAGTGGTCGTTGCCTTCGTAGTTGGAGCTTTCATCCTCTCCCGTGGTGGAGAGGGCGATGAGGGCAAGGACTGGGATTACTGATCTCAGATAACTTGCAAACCTCAGTAGGCTAGAATACAGCGCAAAGCGCTGGAGAGGCCCTGAGGAGCGGTTCGCCGCTTCTCAGGGCACCCCCCCTTTCTTTCAATTTCTTAACGAACTTCGAGTTCTTACTTCAGAAGTTCACTATTCTTGATCTCTATCTGTAACATCTTGTTGAGAATATAGCTTATCCAGATTATTTCATCGGTGTGAATTCTGTCTTGAGATTTGCAGTTCTCTCACACGCGTATGCGCGCGCGTGCGAAGAGCGATGTATTTTTTACATCGAATCGATGCTTTTTTTTTGATTTTCAGAAATTATTGTTTCTATGGGTAGTTTAATTGAATGCAAATATTACCATAATAACAAAATGGAAAATCCATAATCATTGATTTTGAGTTGTTTTTCGACGGCGTCAATGCCTCAGTTTATACTCGTAGTAAGCCGTTTAACCAAGTATTATTATACCTTGAAAACGAGAAAAGATCCCGCTACCTAGTAGGCGCATGTTTTGCGGATATTTTTTTTTGAAACCACTCTCCAGAACCGCTCACTCCACGACTCTGTAAAAGCGCATGTACCCCAATCCTCATAAGGGATACAAAGCCTGAGATGCATTACATAAAGTCCGTAAGGAGTTGATGACGTGATGTTGGTAAGCAAGAACACGAAGAAGAAGACCGCCATGGGTGGCGTGGGCATTGCCCTACTGCTCTGCATTTTGATGGCCCTGTCTCCAATGACAGGTCTGGTGCAGAACGACGCTACCCCAGGGGAGAACGCAGAGTTTGTTGAATCGAACGAAGCAAGCGAGGATTATTTCGCACTCCCTGAGGTCTATGAGCCAGTACAGTATGAATATGATGCGTCCTCTGAATTAGAGGGCATGAGGTCACTGAAGCAGAAAGCCTTCCTCACCGAGGATGGAAACACTGCTCTATTGACTTCCGCAGAACCGATGCACTTTTTGCGCGATGGTTCTTGGGAAGAGATAGACCTCAATATCGAAGCAACCGTTGACGGTTGGGAAGTAAAAGACAACGTATACGAAGTTGTCTTCCCAAGCGAGCTTGATAACGGTGTTTCGATCCAGGTCCACCAGAACGTGGATCCAATCATTACCGGTATCAGACCGATAGTGATGACTCTGGACGCATCCGGTGGAGCACCTATGCCATATATGGCAACTCCATCGAACGAGGAAGTCTCCGTTGGAGGTAACGTTCTGCGTTACCCTATCGCAGAAGGTTTCGATATCGACTACTCAGTCGAAGAGAACCAACTGAAGCAGAACCTCGTGATTCGTGAACGCCCAGTCCTAGAGGACAATGTAGCATGGTTAGGTCTAACCGAAACAATGCGCATGCCTGTAGGTCATGGACTATTCCTTGGAGAAGATCTTCTCAATGAGGAAATAACCCAGACTCAGGACGAACTCACAATCCGCAATTTGGAAACTGGAGAGGTACTTGCTACCATCCCAGTTCCAATAGTTATGGAAATGGAAGCAGATGAGCCATACCATGCAACTTACTTCATTCAGTCGTTTGGCCAAGAAGTGGTCATTACTACTGCTGTAGAAAGTGGATGGTTATTGGATGAAGATCGCCAGTACCCTCTGGCAATCGACCCATCGGTCAAGGTTTACAGTGGCTCTGGTGGATACTGCTATGTCTACTACGCTAACTGTTACTCCGGAACATACCGCTACATGTACCGCTACTACTCTACCATTTACTACTTGCCTTGGAACAAGTACACCTTTACCAGTTCCAACGCTCTACCTACTGGTGCAACTGTTGAGAAAGTTCAGTGGAAGCAGTACGTTAGTTACAGTTACAGTTATTCCTCTAACTCAATTACTGCAGTAGTAATGGAATCTTGTGGAATGTCTAACAGATACAGCTGGTCTATTCCATCTGCATCCTGTTCAGGTGCGCTTTCAACAATAGCTTACGGCTATGGTGGAACCACTCAGCGTAAGATGATTAGTTCCGCTTGGAACTCAGCAGGTGCTGCAACCTTCTCTACAGGAACTGGATGGAAGACTGCAAAGTTGTGTAACACCGCAACTACTTGTGCTGCATCTGGTAGTCATAGCTACATTACAGCAGCTCTTGCTAATGGTGGAACTGTCGGAATGAGTTCACATTATACCACTTCGACCTATATCTACCACTACGCATACAACGGCGGTTCTTCGAACAGCTATCTTCAGGTTGTTTACTCCGGTGGATCTGACACGGACGCTCCAAAGAGCAATTTCGTGCCATATTCTGGAAT
Source organism: Candidatus Poseidoniaceae archaeon (assembly GCA_030747785.1). Classification (GTDB taxonomy): domain Archaea; phylum Thermoplasmatota; class Poseidoniia; order Poseidoniales; family Poseidoniaceae; genus MGIIa-K1. Next base: position 22,240 of record JASLKC010000018.1, read on the forward strand.
AACCACCTACAAGGAAGGTGCTAGACAATTCCACGCTGTATTCGAGGATATGTCTGGAATCGATACAACCACTGCTGGTTCACCACACCTCCATTACTCGATTAACAACGGTTCTTACACCGCTGTTAAGGCGACAACAATTGGAACTTGTTCATCATCTGATAGTGATTGTATGTTCAAGGCAAAGACCGGTGGAATCTCCACTGGCGACTATGTGAACTACTACTGGGCATTCCAGGACTTGGCTTCAACGGCAAATTCAGGAACCGACCCATCTGGTGGCTCTGGAACTCCAAGCACAGCAACTGCACCATCAACCACATACTGGTTCTTTGTTGATGATGTTGTTAATGGCGTAGATGACAAGAAGATGACAGTGTTAATCGAGGACCGCTATGCAGGTTCAGCATTCACACCAAACAAGTTCTTCGATCAGCAGTTGACATATTATGACAACTCTGATGAGTATGTAATGGAATTCGATACAAGTGACTGTGGAACTGGAAGCAATTCCTGCTGGTACGGTACCGATAACTACTACTTCTACAATCAGTGGGCTATTCACTGGACTACAACCCCGAGTTACGGATACAATGGAATGGGTGGTACCAAGTCTGGAAGATTGAATATGCACGTTGATGATGGCGAAGCATCCTCTTTCATCAGTGTTAGCGCAAAGCATGGTCCAGGAATGAACCTGATCTACCTTTACGATAGCTCTCTAAATGATTGGGCAATAGTTGGTCTTGATGGAGACGTGGATTCCTCCGGTATGCAAACTGGAATCGAAGATACTCTCTCTGGCGGAACATCCGCTAACAAGAGGTCAACTTACGGTTATACCGATGCCTATCTAGTCGATATCCCCGGTGACATCACCGGAACATTCGGTAAGCACGATTGGAACGCAACCTACAGTTCATCCAAGTCAAATTGGATGTGTGTCGGTACTAACAGATGGATGTACTTCTTCCGTTCGTCCAGTTCCAACCCATTGTGTACTTCTGGATACTACTACATTTACAGTACCAGCTACAACTGGAATGGAATTGCACAAGGATCTGGATACTACGGTCGTATGGCATCTACTGGCGGAGTTAGCTACAAGGTAGCAAGCGTCGCCCCAATGCCAGATACCTACGCTCCTGAAATGGATCACATGAAACTACGTGATTCGCATTCGAAGGACCGAACCTTCACTTGGACAATTGGAGATGCAGGAGAGCCACCATCTGGTCTGAATGTATCTACAACTGCCGGAGTAGGACCAACAATGTACTACCGCATTACTGATGCGGATGGAACTGTTGGTACTTGGACTTCCAAGGTTCTATCACCTGATTCAGCACGCGCATCATGCGTAGTTGGACAATGTGAGTGGTCTACTTCTCTAGATGATATGGAACGTAGTAGCAGCGTTGAATACTACGCTACTTCACAGGATGTTTCACCTGCATCGACAGGAATCAATTCAAACACCACTTCGACTAACTCCTTTGAGGTTGGAGACCCAACTAAGGTCTTCATTGTCGAGTGGCACGACATGGGTTACACACAGACCTACACATGTACCTACCAGGTGCTAATGTATGACGTAACCAATGAGATTGAGTTCCAGTATGATACTGGTTGCCAGACATACTACGACTACGCTACAGTTGGATATCAAGACCAAACTCGTACCAAGGGTGCTACGCTACGTGAATCACAAGCGTACATGGCTGGCGCAAATGTTCACACTACCAACTACCGTATTGGTACTGACAGTAATGGACACGGCTACGAAGAATTCGATGCTGGACTCGCTCTCGAGTTACCAACATACGATGTAGCTATTGCTGGCACCAGTAATGGTGGCCCATATGGTTCATACTGTGTCTCATCCTACTGGTGGAATACCTACAAGTCTGGATGCAACGCAAACATCGACCTACCTGATGGATTCACCTTCGAATACTTCGGTACCGAATACAATGGTTCCGATTCGAAGAACCGTGTCCACCTTAGTCGAATGGGTAGCATGTACCTCAAGGACGATGGATCTACTGCACTACAGCAGTCCATCACTACTTGGTACAGCAACATGCCAGATCTTCCATACTCTGGAAATCAATACTCTAGACCTGGAACAATTGCTCCATGGTGGGGTTACTACAGCAGTTACTACTGCTATGACAACTCCGCACTGGACTGTTCTCTCAGGACTCGTGTAGTTCCATTCGAGGGTAAGGGAACAGACCTATCCGCGGATCTAGTCGGCGGACCACACACTTGGTCCCTAATCGACTCACCGATTCGAGTCAACCCAACTAACGACTACCTTTCAATCAGTGGCGATTTGACCATTGAGCCTGGTGTAGTTATACAGGTTGCAAACGGAAAGGGAATCTCCTTTGATGGTAATTGTGACACGTTCACAGCAACAGGTAACGCAACTGACCCAATCCTCTTCGAGGGTATGGGTGGTACCTCATGGAAGGGACTAGCGTTCACTGGTGCTTGCAGCACTCCTGAAGGAACCGATGACCGCCACGCAATGTCGTACGTAGACTTTGCAAATACAACCGATGCAGCTATTGCAGCAGGAAGTCGCCACGGCTCTTCCCCAAGTAGTAACGCAAACGTTGGCAACTTCACAATGGACCATGTAACCTTCACCAATGTCGGTGAAGCGTTCTCCCACGGCTCCGGCCAGGGAACAGTCCTTGTAATGTCGGACTTCGAAGTTAACGGAGCAGCAGATGCTTGTTTCAACTTCGCAGAAGATTCTGAGGTCACACTAAGTGATGGTACAATGGATGACTGTAACACCAACGGCAACAGCTGGGGTGGAGCGGTCGTCAACTATCCAGGAAGCACTGCAGGATCTCTTACAATGGAGAATGTTGACATCAGCGATTCCAATGTGAATCTCATTGATGTTGATCTTGAGAATGTCTGGATTAGTAACGTTACTGGAAGCACTACCTCCGCACAGAGCGGAGCAGTGTTGAACTCCGATGGAGAAGGCGCTCTGTATGTCTACAACCTAGTCGCAGACGGTTACTCCTCTGGAAGCACCGGTGCTCTTGACAGCATCTCTATGGACACAGTCGATATGGGAAGCGCTGACTTCAGCATCGTACCAGGTGGCAGTTCAAGCACAGCAAATGGACCATCCGGGTCCTCGGCAACCATCAGCGGTCTAACTGCTGGTGACCTGACAATGTCCAGAACAGCACCATCTCTCGACGACATTTCTGTCGGAGCATTGACTGTATTAGGTAACGCACCAGGTGCGACCATCCTCGATGTTATCGGAGGAGACAACTGGGCAACAACTGGAATCTCAGTCTCTGGCTGTGGATACACCCTGATGGGTAACAATGTTGACACTGACTACGTCGCTGGATCCTGTTCAAACTCGGCAGCTCCGAACACTATTATTCTGAGCGATGTCGATGCAACATATACCGGTAACCAGAATGCTATCTATGCACGAAACTCTGCAATCACCATCGGTGATGGTACAGTTTCGATGCCTTCGTCATTCCAAAACATGGCAAAGGCATCCACTAACGGAAAGATTGTTCTAATCGGCGTTAGCGAAGATGGCACAGACTGTGACGGAAGTTCTGGTTGTAATGTTAACTCTGGAAGTTCTGGAGACATCTTCTTTGGTGGCATTGCTACCGTTAAGGTGTTCAAGTTGCTCGGCAGCGGTACCAAGTCGTACCGCTCCGGACACACTGTTCAGGCAACCGTTGTTGACGGAGGCGCAGGTCTGTTCACTGTTGGAACTCACAAGACCGATTCCACAGGTACAGCAGATACATGGGTTATCACATCTGATGACTCAGGTAACTCCTACACCGACCACAACCTAGCAGCATGGGGACCATCTGGTCAGAACGAGACACTCGTTACTGATGCATGGTACCCAGGAAGCTTTGGTGCCGGTGACACAATCGAGCTACGCCTTGAGCCAGCTCCAGTTGCTCTTAACGGAACCAGCATGGACTGTAACTATCTGTTAACTCATCCAGAAGCACAACTTGGATACAACAGTGTTACTAACACATACATTTGGGAAGGTAAGGTTACCATGTCTGGTGACATGAATATCGACGGTTGTACCATCATCATGCGAAGCGTATTCCGTGTCGCATCCGATGCTACAAACAGCCCAACCCTAACCATTAGCAATGGTGGTTCCCTGACTTTGGAGTCGATCTCCACTTCGACTGGAACCCTCAAGGCCCTTTCGGCGACCTACCCATTGAACTTGGATATGGATGGCGGTAGCCTAATCGTTGACAATGGAGTAATTTCGAATGTAGCAGGTGGAATCAACCTTGATTCCGGAAGCCTGACTGTGTTCAACTCTTCGATGATTTACGGTAATGCAGGCGCATCAGCTTCTGAGGCTACTATCTATGTTAACGGTGGTACTCTCGACTTTGATGATTCGACCATCATGAACTCAGGTCAGACCGGTATCGGTTTGATGTTTGAGGGTGGCGGCGGCGCAGTCGACAACATCGTTGTCAAGAATGCAGCTACTGGAATCTACTCGTACAATGCAGCACCAACTGTAAACGGATTTACCCTAACTGACAACACTGTCGGTGTGGATGTTTACGGTGGAATGAGCCTACCTACAATCTACCGCAGTACCTTGCTATCTGGCGAGTCTACTGGTTGGACAACCTACGCAATCGACCTCTCTTCCTACTTAGGAACTGACGATTACCTTCAGGTTGGATTCAACTCTATCTACGGTGGAGGAAACGCTCACCCAACGTACAATTATGCTACTTCGAAGTATTACATGATGTACGATCGTATGAACATCGAGCTAGAGGACAACATGGGTAACAAGTGGAATGTCACTGATGAAACTCATGACGGTTATTATGACGGTTCCATGGGAGGCGCTGCTGGCGCACCATCGTATCACTGCAACTATTACGGTTACAGTTATACAGAGTGGTATGGTTACAATTACTTCTACTACTTTAGCCAATATGGAGGATACACTCAATCTCCATCAGGTTACAACGACTATCCAACCGACTTTGGATTCCGTTGGGAAGATACTGACAGAACACCGTCACAGACCTACCCAATGATGTACTGGGGATACTACTACACCTCCGCCCACGGTGGACAAGGTGTATACAAGCCACCTGAAGGGTACAATGGCCTATGGGGCAACTACAACGTATGTCTCAACTACGCTTATTCGTACTACAACAACCCAGGTGACGGTACTCGACTAGCGTACCCTGCAGTGGATATATCTGGAGGCAACATTACTGGTGCAACCATGTATTTCGACGTTCTGCACAACCGTGCTGACAACTATCAGGACCGACTTGAAGTCGTTGCTCGAACTGGAGATGATCCAGGTGACGAGGACGACATGGGTCTCTACATGCGTGAATCAGGAACTCCAAGTTTCTCGTCCGGTACCATCACTGGTGCTGACAACGGTATTGAAATCGGAGGCTCTTGGGCTGCAGCAAACTTTGATGCAATCACAGTGACCAACCCTACTAATGCTGGTCTTGAAGTCACAGGATCTGCAGTAACCACAGTTGACAACCTAGCTGTCAACGGAGGAAACTACGGTGCTCTACTAGGTGCAGCAGCATCTGGTAATGTTGCCATGTCTAATCTCGCAGTAGATGGAGCAGCATTGGCTGGTGTCTACTACGTTAAGGACGTAGCAGGAGATCTAGATGGAACCATTGAGAATTGCGCAGGATCTGCAATCAAGTTCGGTTCAAGATCTAGTAAGGATATTTCATGGACTGGAATGAACCTCGCTACCAACGGTGTTGGAATTGAAACAGCAGGTACAGGTAAACTAACCTTGATTGATTCAACCTTTGCAAATACTGCAGATGTATTAATCACGGGTTCAGCAACTGTTGACTTCGTCGAAGGAGACATTGATGTTGATAGCGTTGCTTCCACAGGTTCTGGAGTCTTCAACCGTATTCGATTACTCGATATTAATGTAGAAGCAGATTCAGGTGTAGTATCTGGAGCAAATGTTGTTCTAAAGAACGCAGCCGGATCTGTCACTGGATATGCAGCAACCGATACTAATGGTGATGCTAATGATCTTCGCTTTACCACAATAACTGTGGACAGCTCAGGTAAGACAGTCGTCCCATTGAGTGGATACCAAGCAGTTACTGTTGCTAAGGTTGGATCTTACTATTACAGTGGTTCTTCCAGCAACGCTGGAGATTTCAGATATGCCTTTGACTCATTGTCATTGACAGATACCTCTGGAAACTCGCACACTATGGACCTCGTCAATAGTGTTGATGCACGTATTTGCTACAGTTTCACATCTACTAGCTATGTACAGACCGCAGCGTGTGCAAACAATTTGAACACTGGTGCTTCGAGAACATACTCCTCAGGATTGAAGGAGTACGGATACTTTGGTGCTACACCTCTTGACATGAGTAATCAAGTCATTATGATGGACGCTCCTATCTTGTATCTCGAAGGTGACTCTACCCACAACTGGAATGGAACAACTGTTCTTTCAACTGGTTCGTACACCTATTACGATGCGTCATGGTGGATGTCAACTTACCCTTACGGGGCTGAGTTATACATGCACAATGTGGAAGCAGTTGCAACTGCAGTTACTTCTGAAGGCAAAACACAAGGTATGTACATTGGTTACCCTGGATGGAACGACATCGTTCCAAACGTTGAGAACTCATCCTTTAGCGGCCTTGCAACCATTGTCTCCACATGGGGATACAATTACGCAGGTTCAGCATACAATTGGGGTGCCGACTTCTACGTAGTGAAGAACACCGTCATTAACCACTTTAGAGACCGCGCTCCTCTTGGAGCGTATGCTCTACAGGACATGTGTTTGAATGCAGGTGGTAGTAATAACACTGAAATTAGTGGTAACACGCTATCTAATTGTGCAGTAGGAATTTCCCTTCGAAGGACAAACTTCTACAGCCAATACAACCAGTCTTACTGGGGTGCTGACGATGCGATCATTGACGATAACACGTTCATCGACACTGAAGGGCTTGAGATTTGGTTCATGCTGAACTCATACTCAGATGGAGTTGAAATCACTAACAACGTGTTCAAGGGTTCATCTTCACCGCAATACGGTATTTACACCCAGGACGCTACAACAGATGACTTACTGATTGATGGCAACACGTTCTACAATTCGCAACAAGCGATTTACATGCGTGGTGCATTAGATTGGACCATGACGAACAACGTCATCTACGGAGACAGTGATTCGTCTCACGCAGGTATCTATTCACGAAATGGATACGGCGTGATTGACGGAAACACACTCGTCGATGCAGACGGTGGAATTCTTGTTGACGGTATCAAGTACGGATACAATGTTGAAATTACCAACAACGACATCGGCCAGACCTCTGGCCGTGTTGCACCAAGTGCAGTTGGTATCTGGGCAGAAGACTGTGGCTCAGCATCTGTTATCTCCGGCGGCAACACAGTTGCTACCATGGAGAACGCACTAGTTACCGATGGATGTGACCTCTCTGATGATGGATCTACCTTCTCCGCAATTGGCGGATCTGGTGGAGAAGTCAAGAGTGTGCAAATCAATGCTAACGCATTCGCACCTGAGAACATCAACATCAATGAAGGCGATACCATCCGCTGGCGAGCTAATGAGTACTACAACAACAGTGGTACTGGTGAACCTCACTCTATCATCTCCGATGATGTCGATGCTGGTGGCTCACCTCTATGGTCGTCTAGTGGAACAATGAACCTTGGTTCAACCTACACCCGAACCTTCTACACTGCAGGAACCTACGGATACAGCTGTAGCGTCCACACTTGGATGCAAGGCAACGTAACCGTATCTTCAGGCAGCAGTTCCGGCATGTCTAGTGTTGGAGTATCTGTAGTAGGCGGAAACGACGAGTTAACTCTTGACGGAACTGAAGTCTCTGGCTTCGGAACCGCACTTGAGATGTACGGTGGAGAACTAACCCTAACCGGTGACGTTCTCCTATCTGGTGGCGCTTACGGAGCATATATCGAAGATGCTGAAGTAGTAGTCGACGGAGCAACTCTAGTCGCTGGTAGCACAGGAGCTGCAATGCACGTTAATGGAGCATCAACAATCGATGCTACAGATATGAGCACAACTGGTCTATACGGACTGGATACCGATGGAGTAGACTTCCGCTGGAATGGCGGAACTTCTAACGCTGCTACCACCCTAATGGCTGGTTCTGGCGCTGAAGGTACCATCGAGAACATGTCCTGGGCTGAATCTACAACACAGATTGATGCTGGTTCCTATGTGACCGTTACCTCTATTGGCAACACAATTGATGCTGCTAAACTCATCGTTGATGGCACCGCTGTCATCCATGAGGGTAACTTGTTGAACCTTAACGCTAGCCACTTGGGCGGCGCTGCAAGCGATGTTGGTGTGATGATTAAGTCCACTGACGACCAGCAAGCAGCATACGTCTCCCCGGCTTACCGCACTGCATACATTGCAGCTGATGGTGACCTTGGCGAGTGGTACGGAAACGTACTGAACCCATCTGACGATGCAATGCCTGGTGTAATGAGCGGCGACGGTAGCGAGGACTTCCTCGTATCCTGGGACGCTAACAACCTCTACCTTGCACTAACTGGAGTAGACATGGGAACTGCAGACTTGCAGATCTACATCGACTCCAGCACCGGTGGAAACACCGTTGGCCAGTCTTGGTATGTCGCACACAACCTGCCATTCGCAGCAGACTATGTCTTCTGGGCAGAGGATGGAGCATCCGGCAACAACGGACTGAAGGTCGACGGTTTCACCGGCTGGGCTGATGTTACCGCTGCTTGCATGGGACTATCCAGCCATATTGGATACTCAGGCGACACAGACACTGAAATCGCAATTCCATGGACTTGCATTGGAGAACCATCCGATGTAGTACGTGTGCTTGCAGTTGTTCAGGATGAATCCAGTGGAGAGGTAGACAGCGTCCACCCAACCCAGAGTATCGCAACTGGTGCTAACGCCCAGACATTCGATGATGAGATTACTCTCCTCATGGGACACAGCGATCTATCTGGTGGAGATGACCTACGCAACCACCTACTGATTTACCGTAGCTATATTGGATCCAACACTCCAAGCGCAGCAAAGACCTACGACATATCTGTCAAGGTTGATGCAACATGTGCAGAGGATTGGGGAACCATCAACGATGTCGACATGTCCACCAATACGTGGGAATCTGTTGACATCTTGCGAGCGTGCCCAGTAATTCAGAATCTAGTTGACGTCACCGTCGATGAGGACAGCGGAACATACACACTGTCTCTCACTGACAAGGCTGACGATGTTCAGGATGCAGACACAAGTCTAACCTGGACTGTTACCGATGATTCTGACCCATCAAGAAGCCCAACTATGCTCCTTGACAGCGGACTTACTGGACAGACAATGACCGTGACCCCTGACAACGACCAGTTCGGAACATACGTGTTCCACTACAACGTCGTTGACAGCCACGGACTATCTGACAGCCACACCATCACATGGACTGTTACCAATGTCAATGACAAGCCAATCATCTGCAACTCCGACCGTGCTGACTGCATGCCGGTATTCGCTGATGACGGCGCAGGTAACCTGAACGTCCTCGATGAAGGCTTCGGATCTGTAAGCAAGGTACTCGGTAGTGCACCAAACGCAACTGGCTCCTACGTAATTGACATGGCATCCAATGACATGGCAAACGAGCAGCCTCAGGTGTACTCTTGGGGAGCACAGATTAAGGGCGATGACGTAAGTGTCGACCCTTACTTCGTCCAGAAGAAGTACAGCAGTGTTGCAGCCCTCTTTGCAGAGGTTGGCATCATTGTCACTAACTCTGGTGGTCTACAGGACATCGACATGACAGGTGACCCATCTGCTCATTCAACGACAACTGCAACCTACACCCTACCTACTCTGAACAATGTTACCATGCTAACATATCTGCTCATGCAGAATGGCTGTGGAAGCATCTGGTACCAGGAGTACATGGACGCTAACGGCGACAAGGTCAGCGGATTCCGATCCGATGACGGCTGTGACAGCAGCATCGATACCTACGCAAACGTATACAGTGGTCTAAACTACACAGACTTCTGGAGCACAGCATACGGTGTCGATACCACTGCTTACACAGACACATGGAATGACATCTTCCCAGATGGCTACACCACAACCGCTGGTAACGATCCATGTCCTGCATTCTCTGTGCATGTCAGCAATAACGAGTTGACAATCACTGAGAACCAGCTCAACGAGCTTGGTGGAGAGTGTACAATCGTACTATCTCTAATGGACGATGGTGGATACTGTGAGAACAGTGTTACTGGAATAACCGCTGACATGAAGTCGGTTTGTGTTGCATTCACCTACCTGATTGATTATCCGTTCAACCACCCATTGTATGGACCAATTTCCATCACCGGTTGCTACAACCTGTTCGTTGGAATTTCATCCTACAATCCATACACCAGCCAAGCTGAGTGTCTTGGATACAGTTGGGTACCTGAGAACGTGGATGCAGATAACTTCGAGGTCAACTTTAGCGTGACCCCAGTTAACGATGCTCCAGAGGTATTGGATTGGGATCGCCCGAACGGTGTTGTAATCAGTGACGGCAATGGAGACATTCCGAACTTCCCATGGAAGGTCACCCTCACAGAGGATGACGACAGTGCCACCAACCTCACCTACGATCTGTCCGCAATGAAGGATGACAACGATCACGAGGATGCTGACCTGGCTTGGACAATCGTCAAGGCTGACACTTGTAACTACGAGAACTACTTCTCTGCCACAATTAACGGAGACGCAATCTCGTTCGACCTGATTAAGGATGCAACAACCAACGCACCTGAGTGGGAAGTTGACTATCTAAACAATGGAGGAAAGCATCAGCAGAACCCATTGTCTGGAGAATTCTGCCCAATTACATTGTACCTACATGACTCTGCAACAGCACCGTCATACATACCAAATTACGGTATGAGCACTGCTAACTATCAGCAGGGCGAGGACAGTGTAACCCTCTACGTACGTGTTGACAACGTCGCTGAGAATGTCCCTGACTACTACTTTGAAACTGGTGATGTTCTAAACAATGGAGGTAGCGTCCCTGGATTTGACTTCAATGGAGTTACCAACATCATGACAAAGTCCTACGTACCAACCACTGTGACCATCGGTCACGCTGGTGACATGGGACCATACAACTACGACCACATGTTGAAGGTGTCTTTCAAGACCAACGGATACAACAACAACGACGCTGACGCTGAAGGATATGTTGACCTTGGATACCAATACGTCACCCCACCTGCATACGGTGAGGAGATCGAGGTGTCTGATTACGTCTACATCACAACCACTACCACCAAGGTATGGGTCGAGATGGATGTCCTAACCTGTGTTGACGAAACTTGTGACCTAACAAAGTCTGAGACTGACCGCTACTTCGGTAACGCGTTCCCATACGCTCACTCATGCATCGACTCAAACGATGTACAAGGTGACGAGTGGAGCTGTCCTGGACAAGTTGGCCGTTCGTCTGTTAATGATGACGGATCTACTGCTGCTGCGACTCTGACTAACAATCGCCGCCCAATGCTAGAGGACCAAGATTGGTGTAACAACATCATGACCTCTGATGCTGATGGAACGGATTGTGCTCAGCCACGTACTAACGGTAAGGTAACCTCTGCAGCTGATGACAACCTACCTGCTGTCGTACGCTTGATTGGAACTGCATCCGTGCCTTCCTTCGCACCGTCGCTGATTGCTATCAGCGCTGCTGGACTCTTCGTGAGCGCTCTGGTTCTCCAGAGCCGCCGTGATGAGGAAGTAGAGGAGCTTGAGGAACTTGCAGATGATGAGTCCGCTGTGAGCCCAGTTATTGCAACCATCTTGATGGTCGCAATCACCGTGGTTCTATCTGGTGTAATCTATGTCTGGGCAGCGAGCCTCGCTGACACTGATGTGAAAGGCGTACCTCGTTTGACCTTCGACTTAGATAGCAGTCAGGCACTGGACCCTGTTGATGGATTCCACAAAATCCAGATTACCAGCAGCCAGGTCGATCTAGCAACACAAGCAGTTGAAGTCCGCATTCAGTGGGTCAATAGTGCCGGTAACCAGAACGAGGTCTTCAGCCTCGCCGACACTACAGTCTACGGATTCTCTCCGGAGAACAGCCAAAAGACAGTGACCTTCGCTGATAGCGTCGATTTTGAAGGAAGTGCAGTTGTTTCCCAGTTCAATACTGGTGACACTCTGTTCGTCCGCACAGTCGATTCTGGCGGAGAGGCAATGGAACACCTCACCATCACCATCAGCTACGTACCACCAAACGGTCAGCCAGGAGCGGTTCTCCGCACCTGGAATTTCTGATCCGGTACGCTGGACTGAAATGATGGAACTGGACCAGCCGCCTCTTCGGAGGCGGTTGGATCCCATGTTGTAGAAGAAATACCCACCATCTCCGATGGTGGGGGAAGCCCCCCTGAAGGCAAGGGGGTCTGGAGTTTAGGCTCTAGGCCCTCTTCCCCTCTGCCCTATTATTCTCTTTTTTCTGACTCAAGTTCAAGTGGGCGAAGCCCCACGCGAGCATGAGCCACATGACCAAACTCATCCCCCTTTGCGTCGCATTCGATTGCGATGGAGTACTGGCTGATTCAGTTAGTTCTTGGCGAACTCTGCACGAACACTTCGGTACGAGTTCATCTGATCTTCTAGCACGTTTTCTAGCAGGGGAATTCAGTGATTCTGAATTTATGGCACGAGATATTGCAATGTGGAAGGAGAAGATACCACAGATTCACCGTGATGATATCTTTAGGGCATACGCTGGTTGCAAATTAATGAAAGGTGCGAAAGAACTCGTCGCCGATTTGCAAGCAAAAGGTGTGCATGTAGCAATTATTTCTGCAGGAGTGGACCTCTATGTCCAATCAATAGCTGCGATGGTAAATGCCGACGATTGGATTGCTAATGGTTTTGAATTCGATGAAGAGGGCTGGTTGCTTGACCAAGGAGTAGTACGAGTTCCTTCAAAGGGTAAGGATGAATCCATTCGCCGGCTTCTCAACATAATCGATTGTCCATCAGATAGGTTGGTCTGTGTTGGCGATTCAGATATGGACCTCTCAATGATTGTAGAAGATTGTACATTTATTGGCTTCAATCCCAGCCGAGAAGGCACATTCAGAGCATTTGCTGAAGCAGGTGTTACCGTTGTAGAAAGCAAGAATCTCGATGACTTAAGGCCGTATTTGGGCCTTTGATCAAGCGAATGGAATCGCTGTAGTTTGATGAGTTCCTAGGTTCACTATTGTGAGCATACAAGGTTTAGGCTGGAATCCCAACATTTTCTGATATGATGTTTGGTCTTGCCATGTCGATGAGCAAATTAGAGTCGTACCTCTGAAGTCAATACATTCGTGTCCATGTACGTGCCCTGTTACGAAAATATCCGGCACTTCTCTGATTACTAAGCCATCTTCTGGTTCAGGTGATAGTGGTGTTTTCCCACCCCATTGTGGAGCGAGATGTCGGCGACGCAACATTTGGCGCATTGCCTCGACAGGGTCCGAATATGTGACTGTGCGCAATCCTGCAACAAAGTCATCAATCGACTTGCCATGATAGGATAATAGCCTAACACCATGGAGACTGAAATCACAGGGGTTTCCAACAAAAGTAGTCGTGTTGAAGTCCTGTTGAATATCTGGCTCTAAAGTGGGTTGAGGCTCAGCTGGACGTACAGCATCGTGGTTCCCTGGTAACATTACACATTCTACCCATTCAGGCAGAAGTTCCAGTAATTCTGCAAATCTTGAATACTGTTTGTAGAGGTCTTTGATGGCCAATTCTTTATCCTGGCCGGGATAGATACCAACGCCATCTACACAGTCACCACTCAGAATCAGATACTTGATTGTACGAGCCAGTGGGTCGGAATGAAACCAGTTGACCATTTTGTGCCATTGAGCCTCAAGGAATGTTTTCGAGCCCACATGAATATCTGAAAGAAATGCTACAGATACCCCTTGTTCTGAATATGATTTTTCGTGCTTATCTTGCATTGGAAAGTGCAGGTCATCAACATAGAACATGTCACCATTTTGTGAGAATGTCCCAGAAACTCCTACAACATCATCAGGCATCAATCCTGCTTCAATAATGGGAATATGCTCACTTATTCTATCAGCTCCTTGACGGTTCATTAGCAGGCAACTCATCTCACCACTATTGTCCTCAAGCGCAAACATCAGATGTCCATTCTTGGTATGTCGTGGTTCGTTAACAAGACCGATTGCAACAGCGATGTTATCCCGCCCTTTGAAACGTGATTTTTCCGCTTGGAGCCGGGCTATTTCCATGGGACTTCTCGGCAGGTTTGAATTTTTGATTATCATTTTACGAAGTCTTTCCAGGCGGTTGGAAAACGCTGCATTTATGTCAGACATTTTACCTTCAGTAATGCTATTTCCAGTGATATCGTAGTGGACGAGAAGATCTACATCACAATCGGTCGCGTCCATTGGAAAATCCTCTTTACGCCAATCGGGTAAATTATTTCGAAATTGAACAGTCAATGGTTCAGGCTCATTGATTGGGGCAATTGTGCGACCAATAGTATCTCGCATACTCGGTTTAGGAGTTGGTGAATGTGCTGCGATTAGACGATCGAGAACTTCATCGGTCAATTGTCCGCCTTCTAGACCGACATTTTTGCAGGTAGCGATAACCCCTAAAGGGTCATCTAGTGCCAATAGTCGATCCTTGATTCCACGAGTGGCAATCAATTTCGCTCGCATCAATTCTGGGAAAATCTCCCCCCATGATGCTGGCATGGCTCAAGACTATCGAAGCCCGTACATGAGGTAATCGCAGACCCTGCACTAAGAAGTGTGAGTGGTCACTCTTTCCAATCAATCGCTTCATCATCGCCCACGGCTTTGCCGGGGTCTTGCCATGCTTCATCTTGCCATGGCGCACCGGCTTTTGCTGCGGCTGCCCTACGTGAACGTTCAGCTTCACTTCGTGCCAAAATAACGGCTTTTTCTGCAGCTGCTTGAGCCTCCTTTTCCAAGATTTTTTCGACTCTGATTTTTGCATTATCCCAGCAATCAATCGCAGTTTGCAAGGCGAAGTGAACGAATGCGATTTTGTTTTCAAATCTGGTTCCACCAAATTGGACAGATTCCGCGTTAGCCCAATGTTTTGATGCGATTCCAACATAGACCAAACCTACTGGTTTGTTTGAATCATCTTGTGCTGGGCCTGCAATTCCAGTAATAGATAGCCCGAGGTCAGCCCCAGAGCGCTTTCTGGCTCCATCCGCCATTTGGATAGCGACTTGGGCATTTACTGCGCCCTTTGTCTCCAATAAATCCGCTTCAACCTCAAGTTCAACGATTTTTGACTCGTACGAGTAGCAAACCCAACTCTGCTCAAACCATTCCGATGCGCCTGCAATATCTGTCAAAGTGCTTGCAAGAAGCCCACCAGTGCAAGATTCTGCGACTGTAATAGTCGCTCCGACCTCCCTGAGACGCCGAACAAGGCGGGTCGCAATCGCCTGCGCTTCCTCATCCATCAGGTAGTGACGAGTGCCCATGCTTCTTGAATATAGAGGGGTGTCATTCAAGAAGAGGGGGCATGTGGACGGTCTGGGCCCGTGGTCTAGCGGTTATGACACCTCGCTTACACCGAGTTGATCGTGGGTTCAATTCCCACCGGGCCCACTCCGCTTTTTTTCTCTTGTATCCAACCGGGGAAATTACCACAAATGGTCTTCCAGTTGCCCGTTTGTCATTAATTTTGTAATTCCATATATTCCTTCGATATCATCGACTAAGAGTAGATGAATGGCTCGATTATGGAGTCCAGACTCAAATTTCGTGCCGCGATGGTCAATTCCGATGAAAACCCCGTCAAGTTCTGCAAACATCCAAGCTGCAGTGGCATTAGGAAGGTCCTCTGCTCGCATTAGTAACCACCGTAATCCACGCATTTCTGTTCGAAGATCACCCTCGATTTCGTGAAACCAAGCGACTTTCAATTTTTCACATCCTGAATCTCAGTAGTGCGATGGCTCCACCCATTCCCATCAATTGCTCACCAGCATCGTGATCGGTTGAACATTGTACAAGGCTTGCTCCGATATTGGATAGACCCGAAGTGACAATTTCCCAATCTGAGTCTCGAAGGACATCAGCGCTAATCAATAGAGTCTCAATTGCACCTTCTGCCAGTGCTTTCTCTATCATTTCACGGCCATAGGCAACTGGTCCATTTGTGGACATACGTTTCCATGCTTCCTCGAGTAGAGCAGTTTCGCGAACCATTGCATGGTCCGACAGTACATCGCCTGCAAGTCCATCTCGGATGACCTCGTTTGCTGCAGCCCTTCCTCCCATACTTGTTGCGATGAGTTTCTTTGGGCCCGAAATCAAGACTCCAAGTTTTTCTCGAGCATGGCCAGGTCCGCAAAGAATAGTGGGCGTTCCTTCTGGGATTTGTTCAGTTGCTTCCGTTGCAATCTTTTCAAAGAAATTCTTGGAAACGCTTTCGCTAATTTTGGCGCCAGTATATTTCCCCCCTCCTCGCATTGTCCATGTTGCGGTATCTCGCATTCCTCTACTACTAACCTCAAACAGAACTGCCTCGTCACTTTCAACGACCAATATCGCTACTTTGGCACGGCCACTTTCAGCGCATGATTCCTTTACTAATGCATGATCAACTGCGGGGAATCCAGCGAGTGAAGTCAATTCTACTTCATCTCGAACTTGGATGATGTGGGTATGATGGCTCCCTTGGTCAAAATTTGCTTCTTCGATAATGCCATGAACTCGTAAAGTATCACTGAATGTTTGAAATTCATTAGATTCGATGCCAAGGCGTATCCACATATGCTTGCGTTCAGCGGATTTAGCGCGCCCACCTTCAATCCCACCTGTAGTTTGGTCACGTCTTTCACCCATCATTCCTAGGCTTCTACCAGGTATGCAAATGCGTGCGAGAGTCCACAAATCATCTTCACATTCAACGCGAAGTCGGTAGAGCTCATGCTCGCGCTTGATGATGCGCATATCTTCTCACCCAAAGACTCCGACGAGGTTCCCGTCTTCATCCATGTCCATGTCACAAGCTGCGGCACTCTTTGGTAAGCCAGGCATTGTCATAATTTCTCCAAGAATTGCAACGACGAAGCCTGCTCCGGCGTTTAGACGGAATTCTTTGATAGGAACTTCAAATCCAGAAGGTGCTCCGAGTAAATTTGCGTCATGGCTGAATGAATACTGCGTTTTTGCCATACATACCTGAAGACTGCCATAGCCCCATGACCTCAATTGTTTGAGTTGGCGGTCGGCTTTGGCTGTGATGTTAATTCCATCAGCGCCATATACTCTAGTTGCTATGCGCAAAGCCTTCTCTTCAACTGGTGCATCGTGATTGAATAACGGTGTAAAAGGTCGACCTGCTGCGAGATGGTCCTTACAACTACCAACTACAGCCTTAGCGAGAGCAGATCCACCCTCGCCTCCGTTCGTATGGACTTCAGTCAGGCATACTTCGGTTGCACCAGATGCACGAGCGCATGCTATCAAACAATCCAGTTCAGCATCAGTGTCGCTTGCGAAACGATTTACTGAAACTATTACTGGTACACTGAAAGCCTTCATATTGCGAATGTGGCGGTCAAGATTTGAAATTGCACCCTCACGAACAGCATCGACATTTTCCTTCGCAATTTCTTTGCTACTAGGCCTTCTAGCAGCACGATCTCCGAATGCACCACCATGTAATTTCATTGAACGAACAGTAACATTGAGAACTACACAATCAGGGGATTTTCCTGAATAATGGGCTTTGATATGCATGAATTTTTCAGCACCCATGTCAGAACCAAATCCGGCTTCAGTGACGACATAATCGGCTGCTCCAAGTGCTAATCTATCAGCAATAATTGAAGAATTTCCATGGGCGATATTAGCGAACGGACCACCGTGAATGAATGCAGGGTCTCCCTCTAGAGTTTGAACAAGATTGGGCAGAAATGCTTCTCTTAGCAAAAGCGCCATTGCTCCAGCGGCTTTGATGTCGTTTGCTTTCACGGGGGTGCCATCCATCCGTTGCCCGACTACAATGTCACCCAACCGAGTTCTAAGGTCAGCATAGTCCGCCGCTAGAACGAGAATCGCCATGACTTCACTTGCAGCGGTGATATCGAAGCGGTCTTCTCTTGCCATCCCATTAGCTGGTCCACCGAGTCCAATTGTGATATTTCGTAATGACCTATCATTGAGGTCAATTACTCGTGGCCACATCACACGTGTCGAATCAATATTCTCGTCATTGCCATGTTTGAGGTGATTGTCAAGCATGCTTGAAAGTAGATTGTGTGCACTTGTTACTGCATGCAAATCACCAGTGAAATGTAAATTGATATCTTCCATCGGGAGGACTTGGGAATGCCCCCCACCTGCGGCTCCTCCTTTGATTCCAAATACCGGTCCCATAGATGGCTCACGAATTACGCATGTTGCCCTTTTTCCTATTCGATTCAAGGCTTGAGTGAGTCCAATGGTAGTGACCGTCTTCCCTTCACCAAATGGTGTTGGGTTTACCGATGTTACCAGAATGAGCGAACCTTGAGGTCGATCGAGGCGACCTTTGAGTGCCTCCCAGGTGATTTTCGCTTTACCATGGCCCATTGCCATAATTTCTTTTCCACCTATTCCGAGCTTCCAGGCGATGTCGCCAATGGGTTCGGGTGAAGCATCCCTCGCTATTTCGAGATCACTCTGCATGCGCGCTGTGCGCATTGGAGGGTACTTGAATCAACGGGCCCCTATGGGGCCCGCGGAATCGGTTTCATTCCTCTTTCATTGAACCCAGATAATCGGGTAGGTCAATGCCAGCCATCTTAGCCACATCGTGGACAGGTGGTAGGGAATGAATCAGGCTTGAAACAAAGTTCGCAGTCGAACCTTCTCCTGAGCCGCCACCGGCTGAATCCCAGACGGTGATCTTGTCAATCTTCAGGTTGGAAATTGCTTCGACTTGGCGAGCGACGATATTCTCAATCTTCTCAACCATCAGTAGAGTTGCTGCAGCCTTTGCATCGCCACCAGCGCTCTTTACAAGATTAGCATATCCAGATGCTTTTGCTTCAAGAACAGATTGGATACCTTCTGCTTCTGCTTTGTAAATTGCAAGAATAGCATCTGCTTCACCAGCCGCAACTCTGCGTTGGCGCTCTGCTTCAGCATCAGCAGCAATTTCGATTTGAGTTTTCGCAATCTCTTCTTGTGCGACTTCTTCAGCACGCAGCCTTGCTTCTTCAAGCAAATATTGGGCTTTCTGAATTTCAACCTCAGCCGTTCTACGTGCAACTTCAGCACGACGCATAGCATCCGCTTCTTTCTCAGCCAGGCTGGCGTTATACTCAGCGATGTTTGCTTTCGAATTGTTTTCACCTTCAATTGCCAATGCTTCTTGGCCCTGAACGAAAATACGCTGGTCCGCCATTGCGGCCTTCTTTCCTTTCTCTGCTTCAGCTGCGTTCTCAGCAACTTGAATGTCTCGAGCGCGGTTTGCTTGTGCAGCACCAATTGCACCATCACGGTCTGCAACCGCTACATCGGATTTCGCTGCGTTGACCGCAGTTGCTGCAGCCTTCTTTCCAATGCTCTCGATGTATTCCGAGTCGTCGGTAATATCAGTGATGTTCACGTTGATGAGGTAGAGTCCCAACTTATGCAATTCGTGACCGACGTTGAGCGTGATGCGCTCTAGGAAGTTGTCACGGTCTTGGTTGATCTGCTCAATGGTTAGGGAAGCGACCGTCAAACGCAACTGTCCGAAGATAATCTCGGAGGCCATTTCGTTAATTTGATTCGTGTTCAAGTGAAGCAAACGCTCTGCAGCGTTGTTCATGATGAGTGGGTCTGTGCTGATACCAACTGTAAATGTCGATGGTACGTGGATACGAATGTTTTGCATGGATAGTGCATTTGTCAGGTTGATGGGGATGGTCATAGGGACCAAACTGAGTTTCTTGTAGTCCTGAATAAGAGGCCAAACCATCCTTGCACCACCATGGATACAAACTGAGGCTCTACCTCCTTTAACACGACCATATACTACCAAAATTTCGTCCGAAGCACAACGTTTGTATCGGGTTACGAGTAAGATAAATCCAAATGCAAATACTAGCCCAAAGCCAATAATAACAAAAAATAATTCTATTCCAGCCATTTTTTCACCACATTAATTTATATTTATTCTTCTTCAGACATTGGTATTACGATAAGAGTAGAACCAATGACATTTACTACTTCAACAAATTCTCCAGTTGGAATTAACAAAGTCTTATCCTTTGCTTTTGCAGTTAGGGTGCGAAGAGTACCGTCTACTGCGATCTGGATTTCTCCAGTTTCATTTGGTCTAATTCTTGAATATACGGTGCCATTTTCGCCGATAGCATCACGAATTTTCATTGTGCCATCAGCCTGAAGATTTGAAATACCTTGCATCATTATTTTCACCATGTACATGGACATAGCAGCAGCGATTCCACCAGAGAACACTGCAAGAACTTGCATATCCGTCGCTGAAAGAGTGAAATTACCAACTAGTCCAAACATCATTACTGCAGCTGCAATTCCTTGCAAACTGAACAACTCGAATGAGAGGTCGGAATCCATACTGAACTCGGTATCAAAGGCGGTATCCATTACTCCGCCCAGAACATCACCGACTAGCATTAAAGCCATCATCACAATGAAAAATAGTGCTCCAAATGCTGCACAGCCTAAGAAGACTAACTGAAGAGTTGAAGGTGCTGTAACTCCAAACAAATCTGCAATAGTATCCATTATTGACATTGTTACCACTAAACCGTATTAGGCATTACTTAATGACATTATCCACGTCACTTGTTTGAGATTCAGATTTGATTCTAATTTTCTCAAATATCGCAACAGTAGATACCGAAAAGCCAGCAATAATTGCTGAAACGAGGACATTTAGGCCTGCGCTCCAGCACAACAAATAGACCCAAAGTGGAAGGAATAACAGAAAAAACCGTCGCATGAAAGGCCAAAAACCTCCAAACAAGTCTTCGGAACCATCATCGATCATTTAAGTTCCTCATAATACAAATGATCCTACAAATATTGTAAGAAGCCAAATTCCAATTCCAATCCAAGTGCCATTTCCTTGTTTTGCAATCGCATCCGGGTGCACTTCTTTTTGTATTGTTCCGAGAGGGTTGAGTAGGAGTTGGCGTTGTTCTTGGCG
>JASLKC010000019.1 GCA_030747785.1 Candidatus Poseidoniaceae archaeon
TTTTGTTACACCATTTGCAATATCTCCATATGATGCAGAACAGCAATTCGAGGTTGACAAACACGTCACCAGAATTGGAGCCTATCTTTCTGCATCACTCCCACTTGGCGACAATATCCCAATTCCCGATGGGCTTAGATATGTCGAAGCCTCACTAATTAGTGCAGATGGGGACACTGTGTGGTCAGAACGATTAACAGATTCAGATAGCACACTTGAAAAAGATTTGTTTCTACCTTTGGCACTTGGGACATGGACTCTAACCGTTGAGGCAAGAGGGTATGGAATTGAAGGCCAATCGGAAGACTCATTCCACGTACTAATCACAATTGATCGTGACTGCATCTATTATCCAAACGATCCAGACGATTGCGTTCTTGAATAATTAAACCAGACTTGAATCACAAGCATAGCGACGTGAACAGTTAGCACACTTCCCTTTTCTATTGTGATTTCTCTCTGCTCCACCTTGAACCATCAGGCGCTGAATTTCTTTGGTTGATGCCATCAATCTTGATCTCGATTTTTCATTCCATTGAATTGTGTGAATACTTTCAGGACCGTAACGCAGTACGCCATAGGGCGGAGCCCGTCCAGTAGTAGATGCGACAAGGGAGATGTAGGCCAACAACTGTATTTCATGAGACTTGTGAGGCTGATTGGGAATTTTGCCAGTCTTTTGTTCGACTGGAATAAATTCTCCATCAACAATGACGATTTGGTCAGGCCTTCCTCTCAGGCCAGTCTCATTATCGACGAGTAGTCCAGCAGTGGATTCATCGTCAGAGTATGCGACATCGACATTATTTTCCAATCCCGCTTCCAAACGAGCGATTTCGAGAGCATTGTCTGCCAGCAGTGCCTTCTGCAATTGCCAAGAAGCAAGAAGTGTCCAAAATGTTGCCATGATGATGAGAATAAATGCAGCATTTTCTTTATTTTCTGCCCAAGTCAATCCAATGGCATGTATTCCAAATGTGATCGCTCCCAAGAGCAGTCCTGCCTCAACTCTCCCACCTTGAGACCAGCCGCCAATGAAACCGGGTGGCTGTAGCGTAGATTCGATGACGATTTCGTTCATATTTTCGATTTTCGATTTGTATTTTTCTACATCAGTTGGAAAGTTAATCCATTGTCTCCAAGGGAAGTAAATTGCGAGCAAACCCACCCCTAACCAAGATACTGCAAGCATTGTAAGGAACTTTGCCATATCTATTGGGGGTCTTATTTCATCATCTAGTACCGAGAAAATAATACAATCTGCAATGATAACTAGAATTATTGTAAACCACCAAGACCAGATTACAAGTGCACGGCGTAAATCGAATTGTTTGTTTTTGAAATCTTCTACACGGCGATGAATTTCTGCGTGCGCAACCCTTCCCGCCTGAACTGCTTCTCCACGACCCGGCTTACCTTTCCGGGCTAATTGCCATGATAATGGACAATATGCATGACGCTCTAAGTCACTAGCCGAAACATGCAAAGCCTCCTCATCTGAATTACGCCAAAATCCATCATCAGATTCCTCTGCATGATGGAGAGGTGACTCATTGTCGGTAGTCATAGGCTCGCCTAGGACTCTGTCGTGTAGACACTGTGAAATCAAGGTTGTCCCAGCATCATATTGCTATTTTCCGCAATACTGCGGCCAAGATAGATGCCCAAGCGCATACGAAGCGGTTATTTAGGGGGGGCATGTGGCCCGAATGCTGAGGTCTTTCTATGACAGAACTACTCGTCGATAACGAGCTCTATGAGACGCATGCCGTTGACATCGGTACCCAGCAGAAGAGCGCCGATATGGCTACCTTCATTCGGGAAGTTCGTGCAGATGGTCTCTATCTACTCGACATCAACATCACCGATTCTCGAATCCGCATCATTGCAGACTTCCTCAACCGCTACGAGGCTGCAAACATCATGGTCGTGTCCGCTCGTCAATATGGGCAACGACCTGCTCGCCTATTCGCAGAGGCAATCGGCGCTCGTGCAGCAGTCGGCCGCTTCATTCCAGGTTCACTGACCAATCCGGCTCTTCGCTCCTATGTCGAGCCTGACATTCTTTTCGTAACCGACCCAGCAGCGGACCAGCAAGCACTTCGTGAAGCAGTCAACACAGGCCTACCAATCGTGGGAATCTGTGATGCTAACAACAACCTCCGCAACGTCGACCTCGCACTACCTGCGAACAACAAGGGTCGCCGTTCGCTTGCACTTCTCTACTGGATCCTCGCTCGTGAGGTCCTCAAGGTACGTGGCGAAACCACCGATGAAGCTTGGGCTGAAGCCCAAGATGTCGACGAGTGGGAGTCCACCTTCTGAGGTGTGATTTCGCCCACAGGGGTGTGGATTGATTGGGTGAATTAATCGCACCCAAGTCAGGTGAATGGGGTGGCGAAGCCCGCCCACTATTCCTAGCTCCGATGGCTGGCGTGACCGATCTTCCATTTCGTCTTCTAGCGAAGGAGTGCGGTGCGGATTTCACCATAACCGAGTTCACCAATTCAACCGCGTTATCCCGTGCAGCTGCTATTTCTTGGAAGCGGATGGAGACCTGTGAGGCAGAATCCCCATTCATTCCGCAAATCTTTGGCGGTGTAACTGAAGATATGGCCCATGCTGCTGAATTATTGGCTGCGGATGCGGATATCATCGATCTTAATTTTGGCTGCCCTGCTCCAAAGGTCACCAAAATCTGTGCAGGAGCGGCATTGATGGGGCAGCCAGATGACCTTGTGTCGATGTGTGAGACAATCGTAGATAGAGTCGACATTCCAGTTACGGCAAAAATGCGCCTTGGAACCGGTCATGGTGCTTTCAATGCCAAGGAGATATGTCAAGATCTCGAACAGGTGGGTGTGGAAAGACTATGTATTCATGGCAGAACACTGAAACAGCGTTACTCAGGTGTGGCCGATTGGGAATACATCAGCGATGTTGTACAATCCGTTGATGTCCCCGTGGTTGCCAATGGAGATATCGTAGATCATATCTCATCTCAAGCCTGTCTTGAACAGACCAATGCCTCTGGATTGATGATCGGCAGAGGCGCGATTGGCCGACCTTCAATTTTCGGAGAGATCAAGGTGGGTATGGGTTGGATGGAAGAAGACGATTTACCTTGGATTCGCGCTCATGAAGGTGATTGGAATGAACTCTCAGACATTGGCCGGCAATTCGCTAGCCGCCGTTGGTGCTGGAATAGGTATATCGAACTCGCTAAAGAGACCACTGGGCTTGAATTAAAATCGATGCGAGGCCATGCGGTTTCATTCACCAAAGGACTTCCGAGTGCTAAGAAGATCCGTAGTATCATGCATGGAAAAGTATCCAGGGAAGAATTCGCCCAAGCTACCAGTAATTTCTTGGCCACAAATTGATTTGATTATTGGGATTGCTCAAGCAACTTTCCAACCCGCTCAATCCTGCGAAGAATTCTTTCGAGGTCAGCCATTGAATTTTTCTTAACCGTTTCAACAGCCTTTCCAGCCATCCTATGGCCCAAAGGCAACCTTCCTCCAAGTAGATTCAGCAATAGCATCTGATCACGTGCTGGCATTTTTTTGAGCACCTTTGTGACCATCTCCGGCGTCAATTTTCCTTTTTTCAGTGCCTTGAGAAGGGCAATTGGAACATCTAAGCGCTCAAAACCGCCCTTCTTCAGCATCCAATCCTCACCACGACGCCCGTGTTGGGATGTCATCGCGCTCCAGAGTGCAGAAGACAAGCGATCGGTGCGAGGTATTCTTTCAACAAGACCAGTCGAACGGAACCTTTCCAAAATTCGACCAACCCTCGGTTTGGGAGCACCCAGTTTCTTTGCTGCCTCATCCAATGATAATGGAGAATCTGTTGATAGCAGCAGTTCGAAAAGGCGAACTGAAATAGAAGTCGGAGAATTTTCTTTACCCGGCCTCTCACCTAGCAGCCCCATGTCGCACATGAATCGAGACAATTCATTTTCACCCTCTTTTATCGGACCCCATTCCTTGATTCTAATATTGCAAGGCAATCTCTCATCAGGTGGTAATTCGATTTCCATCGAAACATCCTCACCCCGTTTCCATACTGATTCAAGAATCCTCAACCTTTGGGTGTGAATCAGTTTGGCTCTGGTTGTCATCGCTTCAATTGCAGCGCTTAGTGAGCCACCTGTTAGATGATAAGAACGCCAGCCCTTACCAGATGTTGCTGTGACTAAACCCGCAGAGATGAGCCTGGTAAAGTGATGGTGAATAGCGGCGGGAGTGAGGTCTAATTCATCTGCTAATTCACGGGTTTCATATCCTCGATTTGGATTAGAGAGTAGGTTTTCCGCGAGGATTCGATGAATAGGTGAGAAGGTTCCTCCATCGGCCATATCATCTCCTCTGCGCCGATGTAGGCACAGGTTGTCGATTAACCATGAAATCAAATTGTCACGTTCTCGCTTCGAAGCAGGGAGTGGAGTCTCCTCAAGCCTAAGGTCGAACATGAACCGGACCGACCGCCTAGAGGTCTTGAACAATGCGTAGTAAACACCGCTGGAGAGCCGATTACTGAATCAGCGTCGGTTATCCGTCCAATCATAATCAATAGTTCTGGAACTATTCCATACACTTTCATCGATTAGATGTGGTGCGAATTCAATCTTATCTTCACGAAGAATACCTCTTCTTCGTAGAACTTTGAGAGCGGAATGGACAGTTGCGCGAGTTCGTCCGATTCTTCGGGCGAGAGCGGCTTGAGAGCGAGGGACTCCATTCACTTTGATGTCCTCAATAATTAGGCGCTGAACCAATGAGAGGCCAATAGGCATCCTCACAGCAGCCTCTTCTTCGTTTACATTCATTCCTTTCAACACTTCAACTTGACTGGGAGCACCAGCGAAGTAACATGTTCTTCCATTGATTGAATAGATAGTAATGGAGCGTCGTGATTGCAAAACATCGAGATGATGTCGTAGAGTACCGTTAGCAGTACTGAGTGTACTTTGGAGTTCACGATAGCACAAACCTGGCTTCACATCTAGTGTATTCAGAATACGGCGGCGAATGGGGTGTTCAAGCTCTCTTACCGAAGTATCTATCACTCCTCTTGAGAATCCGATTCCACCGAAGACACTGCCGGCCAGTCCTGCGAATCCACCGGTTGCACCAGCAATTCCAGCAGCGAGCCAAGGCCGCTGGTTGATCCACTGACTAATCAGTGCCATGTATCGAGTGCTAACTTGGTCTCTTGTAATGCATTCGGTCTCCCGTTTGCTTACTTTGATGAAATAATTGAGCCGAGATGAATCTTGAGATGTGCTACTAATGGAGAAAGAAGGCGGCCACAAGTAATGCCATGATCTGAGAGGATGTATGACACTCGAATCGGTGGTCCATCATCCACTTGGCGGATGACTAATCCCTCTTCTACAAGGAAACGTAACTTGTCTGAAAGTGTACGACTCGAAATACCAGCAAGTAGGGTTTTGAGTTGGTTAAATCTACGTGGGCCAGCAATGTAGAGGGTTGCGAGAATTTCGATAGTCCATCGGCTTCCGAATACATGCAGAGCTTCGACAGCTGCTTCAACTTCCCAATCGGTATTCCAAGGTCCACTATTGGAGTGCTCAGATAGAATGTCACGAATTTTACGACCATTGGAAATAGTATTGTTAATGCTCGCTTCAACTTCATCAATAACTTCGGTTGCTAGTACCAATGCTGGCTCAGGCATGATTGGCCCAAGTGGTGTTAGAGATAAAACATAGTGTAACGCCCACACCATTATTCATTGTGGTATGTTGGCTTTCGACCTTCGATTAGAGCAGAAAGCCCCTCGAGTGCATCAGCAGTGGAAAAGATAGATTCCAATCCATCCAATTCCATTCCAAGGCCAGTTTCTAGGTTGGAATCTCCAGCCGCGTCAATCAATTTGTTAGCCATTTTGAGTGCGATTGGAGCAGTACGAGAAAGCGCTTTGAGTTGACGAGCAACCGCACGGTCTTCAGTATCGAATCCTTCTGGGCATGTTCCTGAAAGTAGTGAGTTCATATTTTCATCACAGTAGAATGAAGTTGCGAAGGTTGCGACCTTTGATTCAGGAGAAGCAGGGATTCCTGGATATTTGTTCTCGGGTTTGCCACTTGTTGCAATTGCTGAAATGGTTGAATCAACTTCTGAAATATCCACAAGATGGCTGACAAGCCCAAGATCTGCTGCGGTTCGAGCATCCATGAAATTTCCAGCAAGAACCGCCCAGCGCGCTGCTGGAATACCACAGATTCGTGCCGGGCGCTGTGTTCCTCCAAGCCCAGGGAAAATTCCTATGCTAGTTTCAGGGAAACGGAATTGTGTCTTGCGTGTACCAATTCGGTAATCACATGCCAAAGCGAGTTCTAGACCCCCACCAAGTGCCAATCCGGTAGTTAGGGCAATAGTAGTCTTACTAGACGATTCTAATTTGTTTAGAACCACATGACCATCTGCGGTGAAATCATAGATATCAGTGAATGAATCCGCACGTATTTTGTCAACAAAGAACTTGACATCTGCACCAGCTACGAATGCCTTGCCAGCACCATCCAATACGATGGTGTGTACAGATTCATCTGCGTTTGCATTATCAAGAACCACTCCGAGTTGGCCGACGACTGTTTCATTGAGGGCATTCATTGCTTCGGGTCGGTTGATTGTCACAGTTGCAATACCATCACTGACACTGAGGTCGACATAGTTGAATTCGAAAGAAGCCTCTCGATTCCAGATTTCAGGAACTTGGAAATTTGCCAATTCGCAATAATCTTCTGCATATGCCTTTGCGCTGTCAATTCCAATTCGGTTTGCAAGTTCAAATGGACCTCGAGCCCATCGCAGTCCAACCTTTGCACCGCGGTCTACATCCTCAATAGAACAGATTTCTTCATCGACAATTTGTCCTGCAACTGCGAAGATTTGACCAAGTAATCTGGTTTTGATTACTGTGGCTGCTTCATCAGAGCAATCGGTATCATCACCAATCTCCCACATATTTCCAGCTTCAACCATCTCTCGTAGATTTTCTGAGCCGACATAACGAGGTGTATCGAGTTGCTCTGCAAGATAATCTGTGGCATGTAGTGCGATTGGTGGACCGGTGAGATTCATCAATGCAAATGGGCCCAGTCCGATTCTGAAAGCCTTCATTGCAACCGCATCGATTGCTGCAGCACTGGCTACGCCTTCTTGCAATAAGAGGCATGCTTCGTTCAACCAAGGTACGAAGAAGCGGTTTACAACGAATCCAGGACGGTCCTTACACAGAATTACGACTTTACCAAGACCACGACAATATTGGACTGTTCTATCTATGGTTTCTTGAGAGGAATCCATGCCGGGAATTACTTCGACGAGGCGATTTTTTGCCGGATGATAGAAGAAGTGGAGCCCCACGAATCTATCAGGTCTACCACTTGCTGCAGCGAGGTCATTCACAGATAGTGAAGATGTGTTGGAGGCCAAGATTGTGTTTTCTCCGCATACCTCGTTGAGGGTGTTGAAAACCGCGGTTTTGATGTCAAAGTCTTCGAATACCGCTTCAATGACTAAATCGGTGTCAGCAGCAGTATTTTCAGTTCCAATTACTCCAGTGATTCGACCATTGATCGCTTCTACCTGTTCTGGAGAAAATATTCTCCTCTCGACAGCTTCAGCGAGGAAATCTGCGATTATGCCTTGGCCTCGTTCAACCCATTGAGCCTCTCGGTCTACCATCTGGACATCGAATTCTTCCTGTGCGGTCTTCTGCGCAATACCGGAACCCATGTTTCCTGCGCCGATGATGGCCACGCTCTGAACAGGCTGCATGTTTGTGCCATCGGCATTACCTCCATGAAGTCAACGGCTGAAATTTGAAAAAATCTCTTGGCAATACAATACCGATATGCCTGTGAAATGAAATAGGTCCGTTGAGATGTACTTGCATGCGGGGCGTATTCTGGGTATGCTCCATCCTCCTCCTTTCTCTTCTGCCGGGTGAATTAGTCGAAAGCGACGGGCTAGAGGAAATAGCATGGCCCGAGGGCTCAAATGCATACGATAACATGGTCAGTATGACTGAATTTGGGTATAGAAAAATCGATACTTCAGCCAATGAAAACAATAGGAATTGGATCGCTTCAGAATTGGAAGCGATGGGATATGAAGTCGAACGACAACCATTTACAACCAGCGAATGTTCAAATTGTGAAAATATAGTTGTAACAATACCAGGACATATTTCCGATGAGTGGATAGTTGTTGGAGCCCACCATGATGCGATTTGCTATTCTCCACCACCTCTTATCGGTATCACTTATGCCGGCTGCTCTTCATCAGGTGCATATGATGATGGAACAGGTTCAGGTTCTCTGCTCGAGTTGGCACGAGTTTTCGCTCAGTGGAATACTACTCCTGAGCACACTTGGAAATTAGCATGGTGGGATTACGAGGAATGGCAAGGTAGCGGTTCTTCTGAAGGTGGAGGTATGGGTAGCCTTCATTTTGTTCAAGAGCAGATTCCATCTGATGTTGAAGTCACTTACATCAATCTCGATATGTTTGCATTAAATTGGCCGGTTCCAACTCCGGCAGCCTCACAGGCAGGCGGATGCGATGAGGATTATTGGACGCTATACATGTTCACTTCTCCCGAAGAAGACTGGTCGTATTACGAAGAGAGAGGACTCGAGGTTACTGAAGATATGCGATTAAATGCGACTTCACTTCAAAGTAAATTGAGAGATGCAAATACAGAATTAGAACACCCGACAGAATGGGTTAGGGTAATCGATGATACCAAGGGAAATTCCGACCACTACAATTTCATCATGGCAGGATATGCAGCAACATGGCTTAGAGGGCAACATCAGTACATTATGGAGGAAGGGGATTCCTGTGAACAAACTCCCAAACACGCCCAATCCGATTCGGTAACCACCCTCAACACTCTTGCGGGAGGTAGAGGTGGAGTTGAATCTGGACTTCAAACCGGTCTCGATGTCATTGCCACATTGGCAATGTGGGATAGAAACGCTTCTTCAATAGATGAAGAACCATTGGTAGAAGGTTATTCGGACGATGGAATACTATCGGGTACCCTTGTAATTTCAAGTAGTCTTATCGCCGCGATAATTCTGTTATTCATGCTATTACGGCGCCGAAATATTGAGGATTATAATGAATCATAAGCGGCTTTTAATCGCTCAGCCCATTTCTCAATACTGAATTCTTCAGCCCGTGCTTTGACCGCATCGGCTTCATCTTCAAGTTCGTCAATTGCCGCTCGCCACATTTCTACATCATCGTGTGGCAGAATATGTTGTTCAAGAGGGATTTCATTATGAGCAGGGGCATCTGCAACTAAAGCGATAGTTCCTGCAGCATATGCCTCAAGTGGAGGTAGGCCAAAACCTTCAGCGATCGAAGGGAATAGGAGTGCATCAGCGTGTTGTAGAGCGGCAATTTTCTCATCTGAATCTACTTGCCCGACCCAATTTAGTTTGCAATCGACCTCGTTTGCCAAAGCCTCGATTCTCCTTCGCGCATCAGGAGATGATTCAGCTCCTAACTTGTGTAAAGTGACATCGACGCCACCACATACTTCAACTGCAAATTCAACACGTTTACGAGGTTCTTCAGATCCAATTATCAGAAGATTAACCCCCTTACTGAACCATTCAGGTCGTTGCGTTTTCTTCTGATACTTGTTGAGGTCGATAGCATGGGGAACCCATGCGGTAGGAATCCCTGGGAATCTCATTTCACATTCCTCCTGAGTATATTTGGAGATGCAGATTAGTAGACTAGCCCTACGAATTCCTTCTTTCACCTTACGGATGTCTTTCTTCCGAATTAGCCCAGGCTTAAGTTCGCCCACCGCAACACCGTGACGAGTGCTTGGATAGAGGTGGAATAGGTCATGTACCGTGACTATTGATTTTCCAGTCCTTGGAGTTAATCCGGCTTGTTCCTGATCTGTAATGTGGACAATATCGTGCGATCCCGTCAAATTTTCAACGACTTTAGGATGGGAATACCATCTTCGCCAAACCCTTCGCAGTGGGCTTGCTTGCAAATCATATTCAGCAATCTTTCCAAGTTTGTATCCTTCAACTCTAGAGTCGGTTAATCTCTCTACCAAGGCATCATGCGTACTTCCAAATCCACTGAATGGGGATAACTTCCCCCCTCTCGCGACAAGGATTTTTTTGGTCATAAAATCATCTCACTGTACTATTTTTAGATGCTTGATTGATTCTGCAATGCCAAGGGCATCGGGAAAAAACATTGTTGCTTCAGGTATTGGAATTGGGATAATTTCCCGTCCAACAAGAGCAACACGGCTTGGTGGAGAGTCATCGAGAACCCTTCTATCAACAAGTGGGGCCAATGCGTTTGAGAAATCGAGAATATCCTGATGGAATGGCATATTTTCAGAGGTCAAGTTTTCACGGGAATTACCAACGTGAACATAGCCTTTACATTCGATGAAATCAGGGTCGGCTCTATTGTCGAGTGCAGCATATTGAGGAATATGCTCTTCATTCATATTTCGTCCTTTAATCAATGTATGCCGGCATACAATACGAGTATCAAGGCTCGGGAGTAAATCGATAGTTTGTTCGAATTTATCCCAAGCTGCGGCATTCCATTTTGGTTTACAAATTTCATCAAAGACTTGCTTATTGGGTGCATCTACGGAGACATAGAGTTGAGTTGGTAAGGTATCGAGTTTTTCGATTACTTTTGGTAGGGTTCCATTGGTAACCAGCATAGTAGTCATTCCATGTGCATGGCATAATTCCATGTATTCTGAAAGGTGGTTGTAGAGAGTAGGTTCACCGTTAAGAGAAATTGCAACATGCTTAGGATTCTGCGCATCGAGGAATTTTTCACGTGGAACTTTCGGATTTCCGCCAAAGCCAGAAAGTAGTCGACGTTGTGCTTTAACCGAATCATAGAGCATATCCTTTGGGTCTTGGTCAGACAATTCCAATGTATCCATGTGAGGCTCTCTCCAGCAATATGTGCAGGCCAGGTTACATTGGTCGACAACCGGTGACATTTGCATGCAGTTATGACTAGCGATTCCGTAGAATCGGCCTTTGTAGCATTGACGATCTCTCAAGAGAGATTCCTTTGTCCAATGGCATATTTTGACCCCGCCGTGCTCACCAACGATATGGTAGCGCTGCTTCTGCAGCTTGGCCTGAAGAACGGGGTCCATGCAGGTTTGCGACCTGTATTGCTGTCTTCAACCCCACGCTTCAAGACTAAAACGGGTCTACGGCCACTATGGAGGCCAAAATAGAGTCATGGTTTCCACACTTGTTGGGATACATACTCCCTATTCTAGCGATAGCTGGCCTGTACAAGGGAGGATGGTGGAATGCTACCGGATTTGTGTTTGCAGTTGGCATAGGCCCCATTCTTGACATCCTTTCACCAAATGGTGCACCTGCTCGCAAAGAAGGGTATTCACCCACGCCTTGGGATGCTCTTCTCGTCGGACACAGTCTATTCGCCATTCTAGCGATTATAACCCTACTTTGGCGGGCTCAAATCGATGGACTAACCCTCCAGTTATTGATGGGTGCATATTCAGTTGGTGTTGTTACCGGAGTAAGTGGAATCGTTAATGCGCATGAGCAAGGCCATCGAAGAAAAGGCTCATTCTTGTGGAGAATGGCTCGATTGAATCTCCTTTTGGTCTTGTATCTCCATTTCACTACCGAACACAACCATGGACATCACCGTCACTATGCAACCGAGTTAGACCCAGCCTCTGCCCCTAAAGGAAGAGGATTGTGGACTCAGATTGTCATGACACTTCCGTTGCAATTTATTTCTGCATACAAGGTTCATTCATCGAAGGGAAAAGGCTTCATCAACAATCCAATAGTTCAGGGATTGTTCATCCAGATAGCACTTGTCGGTGGATTGTGGTGGTACAACCCTGTGATGGCGCAGGTCTTCCTTATTCAAGCGATATTTGCCATCATTCTTCTGGAGTATGTGAATTACATGCAACACTATGGCCTACGTCGAGAAGTAGGGGAGCGTCATACAATGATGCATTCTTGGGAGAGTCGTAGTTTGTGGTCGCGTTGGACTCTACTCGAATTACCACTACATCCTTCACATCATTTGAAAGCGAGTACATCGTATCAGGACTTGGAAGTTCACGAAGGCTCTCCTCAACTTCCCAGCGGGTACTATGCATGCCTGTGGCTTGCGGTAATACCCCCACTATGGAAAGCGGTCATGGACCCTAGAATACCCGAGTAAATCATCTTTGATGAGTCAGTGGTAAGAAGGCATTAGCTGCTTTTTCACAAGCATTTGCAACATCGTCAAGTCGTTGCAGAACCCGGTACATGTGCATAGCTGCAAGAGCACTATCGTCGCCTTGGCTGAACACAATTGCAGCGGCCTTTCTTTCGACGACATCAGCTTCATGCTCGAGATAATTGACTTCTTTGATCAATTCCATGAGAATTACCATCTCTTTGCGAGCGAAACCGGAATGGCTCAAATTCTTGAGTTGTTCTACAGTATCTTCGTAGCGTGCAACGGTCTTTGCGACTGCTTCACCCATCGCAGCGAGTTGAGTTCGAGCTTCAGAATTGTCGAAGAGGGTTCGGAAGGAGAGTTGCTCTGCAACATTCTGGGCATAATCAGCAATTCTATCTTGTCGAGCAATCATTTGCATGAAGTTATCACGACCAATTGTAATCCTGACTCCAGTGCCGATTTCCTCTCGCAAATCATTCTTGATATTGTCAGCCTCAAGTTCAGCCGCTATTGTGGCAGTGATGTAATCACTTGCATCTTTTCCAGCTGCGGCAGCCTTGACAGCATCGAGCATGCAGTCAACAGTTCTCTCGACAGCCTTTGCATGCAGGTGGAACATCTCGAATGGCTTTGGTTTGGTGACCTCTGCAATAGTAACGTCAACTGGTGCTTCGGTTACGACAATGGTTTCCTCATCAACCTCCTCGTCAGTAGACTTTCGAATTAGTAGGAATATTGTAGCGCCAATTGCAAGAAGCGTGACAATTGCAACATTGGTTGTGCTTCCAGCGAATAGAATGTAGAAGATTACCGCTCCTAGTCCAGCGAAAGGAAGGCTTGCGACCCAACTTGCAGCAATCTTTCCAAAGACTCGGAAATCAACTGAAGAAGCACCACCAGCAAGGCCGACACCTACTACTGCACCCACCAAGGTATGAGTAGTTGAGATTGGTACTGCTAAGAAAGGCATCGAGAAAATCAGAACAGTAGTCGCAGCACCAAATTCTGCAGCGAATCCACGAGAGGGAGTGATGTGGGTGATTTTCTTACCAATGGTGTCCATCACCTTGTATCCCCAGGTGGCAACACCGATCGTAATTCCAATTCCTCCTAAGAGTAGTAGTCCGATTGGGACACCGACTTGGTCCGGTGAAAGTGTACCTGTTGCTGAAGTTGCTACATCCCAGATTGCAGCCATCGGTCCGATAGCGTTGGCGACATCATTCGCGCCGTGGGCGAATGCAACATAACAAGCGGTGATGATTTGAAGCCAAATGAAAACTCTCTCAACACCAGCATATCCCTCTTCTTTGAATTTGTACCGCCTTAGAACATACCAGAGTACAGAACTTGCTAAGCAACCTATCGCAAAAGCGACTAATAGGCTGTTGAGAGGGATCCAAGCACCATCTGCAAATGGATTGAATGTGACTCCATCTTTAGGAGGGAGCCAGTTTGCTTTGTCGATAATTCCAGCACTGTCAAGGTTCTTGTAGAATCCTTTCAATCCCTTGAATTGAAGAGCGAGCCCAAGTACAAAGAATGTTGGAAGAGCAAGAAGAGGTGCAATTTTCCGTGTCCTTTCAACTGGGTTCTCATGATTGAAAATCACCTTTTTGATGATAACGAAGGAGAGGTAGGCAAGCAATCCTCCAAGTAATGGAGAAGCAACCCAACTGACTACAATCTCCCCAACCTTTGGCCAGTTTACACTACTGGGCTGAATCCATAGGCCCATTCCAATCACTCCACCTACGATACTGTGAGTTGTGGAGACTGGCAATCCAAACCTAGTAGCAATAGTAAGCCAGATCGCTGCAGCGAGAAGAGCCGCCATAAATCCGTACATCAGTTTTTGGCTGAGTTCCTCCGAAAAATCCTCTCCACCAAAATCGAGTACTCCTTTTCTGATGGTATCAGTAACATGACTACCAAAGAATACCGCACCTGCAAATTCGAATACAGCAGCTACGATAATTGCTCTACGTAATGTGAGCGCACCACTACCTACACTGGTCCCCATTGCATTTGCAACATCGTTTGCTCCAATGTTCCAAGCCATGTAGGCACAGACAAGAACCGCGACGCTGAGCAATAGCATGGTAGCAGGTTCCATGATTTGTTGCTGTGTCTGGAGGTATATCACCTGCAACCACGGTAATATATATAGAAGTAAATATTCGCAATTTTGAGAACAATGGCATTTGGTCCCGGAGAACAGGATGTCCGTAAAGTCCAACTGACAGGCGGTGCAACATATACACTCAGTTTGCCCAAGCCTTGGGTTGTTGCAAATGAATTGAGTCCGAGGGATGGAGTGAGAGTAGATTGGCGTCCCAGTGGTGCGCTTCGTCTTACTCCAATAGACATGCTCGACAAACAAATCAAGAGAGTAATTATCAATGCAAATTCACTTCCAGAAGATAGCCTTCACGATCATCTGATGGGAGCGTACATTTCTGGTGTGGATAAAATCAGAATTCATTTCAATGATGGTGATGGAAAGAAACACCGCAAAGAAATTCGAAGATTCTTGCGAAATACGAGGGGTTTCGAAACGATGTCTGAAGACGATAAACACACAGAGATTGTATGTTTAATCAATGCTTCAGAGATGCCCCTAAGCGCTAGTATCAACCGTATGTATCTACAATTATCATCCTTGATACGAGATATAATGTCGGTACTTGAGGGCGACGATATTGATTTGTTAGATGATTCTGAAGAAAGAGAATCAGAAGTTGACGCATTACTATATCTAATCGAAAGACAAGTTTGCATTGCCTTGGATTCACATCTAGTTGCAACTTCTCTAAAACTTGGTAGAAACCAAGCAGTCGAGCATTCAAACCTTGCCAGGTGCCTCGAGCGAATGATGGATCACGCATTACAAATCTCTCAAATGATACAAGAGTTCGATGGTGGAATCAAATTGAAAATCGATGAATCTCCAATTGCTCAAATTCCAATTTGGCAAGAATCAATTAAGCAATTGATGATCAATATTAGAACACGAGATTCTCATGGAATTGAGAAAGCTCGACACGAACTTAAGAGAGCACAAAATGAATTGAAATCACACGAGGAAGGACTAATGGAAGGAAGGCGAACTGCCCGAACTCTGATTTTCGAGATTAGATTATCTGAGTCGATTCGTAGACTCTGTGCCTATTCGCGTGACTTCGGCGAAATACTACTCAACATCAAACTCTATGATGAGATAATTGTTGACCGTCAAAATGACTGATTATTGAAGATTATTTTCTGCCTTTTCAACAGCGATTCTTACTGCAATTGCAGTATCTGGGGTTACTGAAATAGAGGTAATTCCACATTCGATTAAGAAAGGTGGATATTCTTCTGGATGGTCTGAAGGAGCCTGCCCACAAATTCCAATTTCGATTCCCTTTTCATTGAAAGTTTCAATGGTTCTTCTAACCATTGTTTTCACTGCCGAAGACCTTGCATCAACTGGGTGTAAGTATCCTTCTAAGTCATCCCTACTCACTGCATATACCGTCTGTACGAGGTCATTGGTCCCAATCGAGCCACCATCGAGTTGCATTTCATCGATGAAACGATCCGCCTCAATGACATTGGAAGGTAATTCAACCATGATAAACAAAGGAACTCCGTCTTTAGACCCCAGATTTCTTTTCTCGAGGATGTTCTTTACGGCAACTCCTTCTTCAGGGGAACGACAGAAGGGTATCATCAACTGCAAATTGTCCAGACCCATATCGTGGCGCACACCTTGCAAGGCTTCACATTCCATTTCGAAGGCTTGTGAAAATCTTGGGTCCACATATCGGCTAGCCCCTCTCCAAGCAATCATTGGGTTTTCCTCAATGGGCTCAAATATCACGCCACCGAGTAATTCTCTATACTCATTCGACTTGAAATCTGAAAGTCTTACTAAGACTGGTCTTGGATAAAATGCAGCACATATCAGCCCTACGCCTTCTCTGAGTTCATCGATAAAGAGAGATTTAGGATTAGATGAATTTCTGCTCTTTTCGGAGATTGCTCGAATCAATTCCGCTCTATCTTTTCCATTTGTCCTCTCCAGGCCACGCCTGAATGGCAATAGGGAATTGGGGACTACTCCGGTTTCTGCATATTCGATTAAGGCATCATAATGTACCAATGCCATCGGATGAATTCCGACTTCAGCAGAGAGAATAAATTCGATTCTTGCTAGCCCTACTCCATCAACGGGTAGCATTGAATCAGCCAGCGCTTTAGTCGGGAAACCGACGTTTAATTTGATTTTAGTTTTGAGTTTTTGATCTGTATCTATTACAATCTCTTCAATCTCAAATGGCTGCTCACCCTTGAAGATTAAACCATCATCTCCTTCAGCGCAAGAGCCGGTGACTACCATACCATCTTCGAGTATTTGCATGACATCTGTTGCCCCAACAATTGCAGGGATTCCGAATTCTCGAGCAATGATTGCAGCGTGGCTTGTTCTTCCGCCTTTACGAGTGATAATCAAGGAGGCCTGTTTCATCATTGGCTCCCAATCTGGAGTGGTCATATCGGTGACAAGGACATCACCTTCCTCGAATACTCGGTCCTCCCATTCTAGCGATTCAAGTTCAGTGCCTGTTGCCAACCTATCTCTCAAATTACGCTTACTGGAAATGACAGCTTCATAGTCCTGATATTGCCTGACCTTTCCACTACCTATTCTCTTTCCAACAGCTTGACCGGTTGCTAAAACCGACCCATTCGAATGCAACTGTTTTACCAATTTCGGGCTCATGTGATATCGTATTAGAACAGTACTTTTTTCCTTAGCATGCACGGTTTCAGGGCGAGCTTGCACAATGAAAATCTCTCCACTTAAGCCATCCTTTGCCCATTCGATATCCATTGGCCTGTCATAATGCTGCTCAATTATTAGAGCCATTTTTGCGAGTTCGAGAACTTCGGTGCGTTTCAATGAGAATGAAAGTTTATCTTCAAGGGAAACATCTACAGTTTTTGTTTCCGAATCTTCACTGTAAATCATTTTTTCTTCCTTGCCACCAAGGTGACGCTGGACAATTGCTGGTAAGCCTTGTTCAAGCCCCTTCTTCCAAACTAGGAAACCATCTGGGCTGATGCTACCCTGCACGAGTAACTCTCCTAATCCGAATGAAGATGAGATATGAATTACACCAGAGTGTCCTGAATCTGGATCAAGAGTAAACATTACCCCAGACGATGACAAATCCGACCTAACCATCTTCATCACTACAACTGCAAGCGATGCTTCAAGGGGATTCATTCCACGATCTATCTGGTATGTAACCGCCCTTTCTGTAAACAGGCTAGCAACACATCTCTTCCAATTGAAAATCACGCTTCTGGGACCAGTGATATTGAGATAGGAATCATATTGTCCTGCAAAAGAAGCATCGACTGAGTCTTCAACTGTAGCAGAAGAACGTACTGCAACATCGACACCAGGTCCATATTCATCACAAAGTAAGAGATAACCGCTCTCGATCTGTTCTTCGACATCTGAAGGCACGACGCTATTGAGAATCAGTGATCTTGCAAGAGAGGTTCTTGAATGCATTTCTAAATGGTCTGATGTTTTTGCACCCTCAAAACACGCATGGATTGCACCTCGGAGTGTCTTTGCCTTCATCACCGAGTCTCTCAGCCCAGGCAAGCCCTCTGCCTCAGAAATACCACTCCATCGTGTAGAGTCAATTTCTGAGTCAACGAATTCAGCATATGCGTCAACCGTCACGGTGAATCCATTTGGAATTGGGATTCCTTTTTCTGTTAATGATGAATACATTTCGCCCAACGAGGCGCCCTTTCCACCAATCGTTGCAACATCACTCATGCCAGATTCTTCGAACCAAGCAAGGTAGTTTTTTTCGGCGATTGGGCCATCAGAATGTGACGCCATTATTCGTGCCGAAAAGAGGGGAGTCTATGAAGAAGGCGCGGCGATTCGATGTGGACATTAAGTGTGAATTACTACACTCTAAGGTGTTGGAAAAAACACTCACTTTAGTAAATGCACCCAAAGTCCATTATAGTACCCGGTGTGTAAAGTAAAGTGAGGGAGAAGTATGGACCACGAACTTGACACTTGGATCACCGAGAAAATGGAGAAACAACAACATCGGAACGGATTTAGCAATAATTTGTCTATTAGTCGCAGGGTAATAAACCTAGTATTCGGCTCTAAAAAGTAAGAT
This sequence comes from Candidatus Poseidoniaceae archaeon, assembly GCA_030747785.1. Classification (GTDB taxonomy): domain Archaea; phylum Thermoplasmatota; class Poseidoniia; order Poseidoniales; family Poseidoniaceae; genus MGIIa-K1. Next base: position 18,488 of record JASLKC010000019.1, read on the forward strand.
TATACATGAAACCGAGTCCTTCAAAAGAAGCATGATTTAGCACCGGTTGGGCCAGACCCAGTGGTGCTTTTTTGTCTCTTCTAAAAATTAGTGGATTGATGAAGGGGTTTGGCTCTGGTTCTAACAGGCTTGAAGTCCTAAAGGGCATCGACATGGAGATCTCACGTGGTGAGATGGTTGCCTTGATGGGACCATCGGGTTGCGGCAAATCTACGTTGCTCAATATCATTGGGGGATTGTTGGCTGGAGATGAAGGTTCGATAGATCTAGATGGTAGACAATATGGGCTCAAGGGTCCAGCAAATGTTGTTGATATCCGCCGCGAAAAGGTAGGATGGATTTTCCAAGATTTTCATCTATTGGACCATCTAAATGCCCTTGACAATGTCGCAATAGCTCTCGAAATTTCTGGCGTACCTGCCCTAGAGGCCGAAAAGAAAGCAGAGGCGGCGCTAATCAGAGTTGGCTTAGAAGATAGAATGGACCACATTCCCGATCAACTTTCAGGCGGACAGCAACAAAGAGTGGCTATTGCCCGCGCTATTGCTGGAGAAAGGCCAATACTGCTTGCAGATGAACCAACTGGAAACCTCGATATTAGCAGCGGTCAAGATATTATCAAATTATTCAAGGAATTATGTCGTGGTGAAGACCAGATTTCTATTCTAATGGTCACCCATGACCCAGATATTGCAAGTCAAGCAGATAGGATGTTATTGCTTAGGGATGGAACAGTTGCTGCAAGTGACATACGTACTGCTTGGGGCTTAGATGAAGAGGATGGTGAAGAGGAATGAGTAAGATTTCTGCTATGTCTCAAAAAGCTCGAAACCTACCCGATAATCTCCGTCTAGCATCGATTGGTGCTTGGCGAGGAAGAGAACGTGGAATGGCGGTTTTTACTGGTGTTTTTCTTGCTAGTTTAGTTATTACAACTGTACTAGCATATGGGGTTGGTCTTTCTCAAGTATTCTTCCAAGAATCCCTTGAAGAGCAGATATTTGATGCTAAGATTGAATTTAAGAAAGCACCATCTGAGGGAACTTCTGGCTGGACAAATAACACCTCAACTATGGTTGGGGTTTGTGATGAATTGACCGCGATGGATGAGTTTTCCGACTGTACTGTAGTATTCGGTAAAAAGGGGCTGCATAGCGCACTTGATTTTGGAAATGAAGAGATTTTCAAATCGGTCCCATTGGTTCTTGAAGATATTAATTCAACAGATGAACAAGGTAATGGTTTGAAAAATTGGGAATCCACATCTTTCGAATATGAATATACTACAGGGCCTCCAGCAATCAATTTAAGAGCAATTTCTTTCTTGGGTCCCGGAGCATTTGATGAAGGTGTATTAGCAGACAGATTCTCTGAAAACATAATTTATGATATGGGTGAATGGTCTTCTCCAGAGGTTGTCGAAGAGAGGAGAGGAGTATTCTTACCATCTGATTTGGCTAGCGATGCTGGTGCTGCGGTAGGAGATAATATTGATAAATTGACTTTCTTGTATACTACAGGAAGTGCTGAACCTGGTGGATTGGATGAGGATAATTGTGATGGAGATATTTTTGTTAGTGCTGAAAATGGTTTCATGCATTGCCAAAAGCCCATGATAATTACAAATTTAACAGTTCTAGGAATCTATGAACCTTGGCAACAAGGCAACCCTGCTCTTACTGCAAATCCAATTTATACAACTTGGAAGGTATTAGAAGAAGAAGACAGAATCAAGTTGATGGATAATGATCACTTCTACCTAGGTGTCACAATAGACCGTTCTCTATTACCTACTACATCTACTGATGATGCTGCTGAATGGTTGGAAGGTTTGAGATCTGATGTAGAAGGACAATCATATGCTGGTGGCGAGATTGAAGTGTATTATGTTGATATCATCAGTGGAACTATTCTGTTCTTGAATATCTTCCTTGCATTAATTCAGACCTTTGACTACATCATCATGATTCCTATTGTAGTACTTTCACTATCAGTATTGGTTTATGGATTGATATTATCATTGGAACAACGACGAAGAGAGATCTCTATACATCGGGTCATAGGTGCTACATCCAAAGGTTTACGCGGCATGATTTTGTTGGAATTGGGTGTAATTTCCTTTGTTGCTTGGTTGATTGGATATCTGTTAGCGATGGCTGCAGTACCCGTGGTTTTGGCAAGTGTAGGTTTCATGCAATTTAGTTCGCTTGGATATAGTGTAGATCCACGTTTAAGTTTAGTATCGACTATATTTACCGCTCTAACCACATTAGGTCTTGCTCTAATATTTGGTAGATCAAGAGCCAAGGATTTCATGGAGATTGAAATCGATGAGGGTGTAAGCCGTGTTCAAATCAAGAATAAACCAAAAGTTTGGCTACATTGGACTATGCTATTTATCGGAATGCTAGCAGTAATGGATACTTGGCTAGAGATGAATGGTAGCGAAGATGGACTTTATTCCAACTTCTTCCTCGAAGGATTACTTGGAATATTTGGGCCATTCTTCTTATGGATTGGTGGAGCATTGTTACTTGGTAGAATTGGTGCTGCAGGTCCCAAAATCATGTTGTTCTTCTTTGGTCGTTCCAGTCTACTATCCGATGTCAAGCGCGGCTTGAAAGGCAGTGGTTCTACCGAATCAGTAAATCGTCTAGCAGTGATTATGTTGCTGACATTATCGATTGTAACCTTGGCAGCAGTTCAAGGATATACGGGTACTGTTGTAGATGAAAAGACAGCATCTGCAACCGTTGGTAGCGATTTACAAGTGGTAGCAGTGGATAATCTAACCGCGGAACAAATCGAGTCTGCAATTATTGGAATTGGTGGCGAAGATATAACTGCAGAAGCGGTAAGCGTTCCTTTGGTTCTTTTGAAGCCTGAAGATGGTGATTCTTTACCGGTTTATGTTTTGATGAATGATACAATAGATATCATGGATTGGGACGCCCAAGCAGTACCTGGCAGTTCAGTAAGCGAGGCATTGAAGGCCTACAGTGAAGGTGGGTTTTCTGCAGGTGAAGATGCTGCATATGCCTTAGATCTATGGGGTTCAGGCCGTGAAGGTGATAGTGATAGTGGTGATGACTTACTCTCAGAAAGCGATGACAGAAGTGAAAACAAAGTTCTAATCTGGGAAGAATACAACTTTAGTTTGGTCGAAGTAGATGATGGTGAAGAGGAAAGTCCGTTTGAAATAATGCTGAATGCATTTGAAAAATATGGTGAATCTACAACTACAGACCTTTCAGATACCGACCTCAGTGGTCAAGATCTTTCGCAAAGGGATTTTCATTTAGCAGACCTTACGGGGGCAAATCTCAGTGGTACTGACCTCAGTGGTGCTGATTTATCTCAAGCCTTACTGGTAGGTGCAAACCTAAACGGTGCTAACCTGACTGGTGCAAATCTGACCAACGCTATAATTTGGGAATTTGAGCCCTCATTCATAGGGACGCAATTAGACGGAGCAAAATTATCTGGTGCATGGGGTGATTTTACACTCAATCAATCCAATGTTACCGCTACAACAATTTGTCCAGATAACAGTTTAGGAAACGATACGGCCTGTTCACAAGGCCCATCGCAAAACCCACCTCCGTTGGCAGCGGCTGCATTATCATCTGGAGTTAAATTACAATACTCGATAATTGAGCATAACTCTACAATGCGTTACATCGGTACTCACCAGTTCATACCTGGTATCTCTACAGAGTTTATGGAGGGTAGTCTGATAATTGGTGAGACTTCATTCAGAGAATTCGTTGGCGATGATTATGTTGACAACTTGACCACTACAACTTGGATCGTTCGCGTTGAAGGCGTCAGTGGAGCAGACCTTTCAGCTCTACGTGCTAAC
>JASLKC010000020.1 GCA_030747785.1 Candidatus Poseidoniaceae archaeon
CTTGTGGCACTATTCCTTGCTCTATCTGCAGTTTCTGCAGTTAGCGGTGACGGATCCGACCCACTCGACCCTTCAGATGGAGGAGCAGATTGGGACGGCGATGGATTAACCAATGCAGAGGAACAGAACCACGGCACAAACATGAATAACGCCGACAGCGATGGTGACGGTTTACCTGATGGATGGGAGGTCAACAATGGCCTTTCACCAACCAATGGCGGAGACGCCAACGGTGATCCTGATGGAGACGGTCTGACCAACGCCCAAGAGTACGCACAGGGTACAAACCCTAACAACGCCGATACGGATGGCGACGGTAAGAGCGACAGTGTCGATCAATACCCAACCGATCCTTATGATGGTGAATACAGCGACTCTGATGGAGACGGTATCCCAGACGCATACGACCCTGATTTCCAGGAGTCAAATGAAGGATCTGGCGATGGCGGAACCGAGGGCGGTGGCGAATCTGAAGACCAAGGTCAGGGCGAAGGTCAAGGCCAAGGACAAGGACAAGGTCAGGGACAAGGACAAGGTCAAGGACAAGGTCAAGGACAAGGTCAGGGACAAGGTCAGGGACAAGGTCAAGGACAAGGTCAGGGACAAGGTCAAGGACAAGGTCAGGGACAAGGTCAAGGACAGGGTCAAGGACAAGGTCAGGGACAAGGTCAAGGACAAGGTCAAGGACAAGGTCAGGGACAAGGTCAAGGACAAGGTCAAGGACAAGGTCAGCAAGGTCAGCAAGGTCAGCAAGGTCAAGGTGGCCAACAAGGTCAGCAAGGACAGCAAGGCCAAGGTTCCCAGCAAGGACAGCAATCCGGTCAACAAGGCCAGCAAGGTCAATCAGGCCAGCAAGGCCAAGGCCAGCAAGGAGAGCAAGGTCAGCAGGGACAGCAGCAAGACAACGGTCAGGGACAGCAACAGCAAGGCGGCGAACAAGGCGGCCAGCAGGGCGACCAGACCAGTCAAGACCAGGGAGGTCAAAACTCCCAGAACGGTCAGAACCAGCAGGAGCAAGGACAGACTCAGAACGGCCAGCAAGGCCAGCAGGGTCAGCAGTCCGAGCAACAGCAGGGTCAGCAGCTGGACAACCAGGAGCAGAACGGCGAGAACGACAATGATGGTGATGGAATCCCAGATAACCTCGACAACGATGACGACAATGACGGCATCGCTGACGATCTGGATGCTAACCCAGAAGATCACGACAACGACGGCATCAACGACGCAGAAGACAGCGACGATGATGGTGACGGAATCGATGATGCTGAGGAGACCCAGGATGGCGATCCAAACACCAACATCTACGACCATGACAATGACGGAATCAGCGACAATGTGGACCTCGACATCGATAACGATGGCATCGACAACCGCAACGACGTTGGCCCGAATGGCGAGGACTACAGCCGAGACCACGACAACGATGGCTCGGATGACGGCGTGGATACCGATGATGACAATGACAACATCCTCGATGTGGACGAAATTGGTGGCGCTACTGGCGCATACCGCTACGACCATGACAACGATGGAATCTGGGACAGCACCGATACCGACGACGACAACGATGGCCTTTCCGATTGGTTCGAGACTAACGATGGCAACGACCTCACAGGTCAGTTTGACCACGACAATGACGGAATGGATGACATGGACGACGACGATGACGACAATGACGGCATCATCGATATCCTTGAAGTCTGAACTTAATTTGCGGGATCGAAAAATTGTAGAATGCGTTCAAACACCTGTGCTTCTGAAGTACGGGAATACCGATTTCATCGGGGGTTCGCCCCCGATGGAATCTCACTTTCTTTTTTCTATTCAAAATCTCTTGAATAGTGATACGCAAATTCCCACGTGATACGCGTACGCACATGCGGGTGGCGCGCTTGATATAGTCGGCGTCAGTCACCGAATAGTTCCGGAGAGGTCTATATGTTGTCAAACAGACTATTCAATCAAAAAATTGAGAACCGCCTAAAAACGACAGTATCAGTAGGAATCATATTCCTGATGATTACGAGTACGTGGCTTGCTATGATTGCTGAAACCAGTGGTAGTAACACTGTTGAAAGCGTTTTATCAGAAGGTACACCACTTGCAATGAGCGACTCTCAATCCACTGACCAAGGTGGCCAGGGAGGATGGGATGGTGGCAGATCTAGCCAGGTTGGCTTAGAAATGCACGATGCCCTATGGGACCTTGCATGGTCAGACCCTGGTGCAATGTATGGCCATATTGATGACCTTTCAGTTCTCGACCTCAACGCAGGTTACGGAATAATGCTTGAGGAATCCCACTTGGAAGACCACGACAATGATGGCATAAATGACTTAGCAGATCTCGATGATGACAACGACGGTATTTACGACCTTTTAGAGAGATTCGATGGTTGCGTGGAAACAGATCCGTACGACCACGATAATGATGGAATCCTAGACCATCTCGATTACGATGATGACAACGATGGTATTCTGGAAGGGCCAATCGACTTCACAGCACTTGAAGCCCTAGGCCTAGATCCACGAAATGTTAGCATGCACCGCTATGTTGAATCAACGACGATTCATCCACTATCAGGGCTTGAGGTTGGCCAATTCTACCGTGCCGACCAACTCCCATTCGATCACGATAACGATGGCGTCCCAGACGAGGACTCGGATGGTTCAGGCGCTGGACGTTATGATGAAGACGACGATAACGATGGCCGTATTGACCAATTCAAGTGGCCTTGTGACTTCGATGATGATGGCGCTCAGGATTACTTCGACGACGATGATGATAACGACGGCACTCTTGACTGGAATGACGCTGCACCATATGATGCCAGTATTTCTGGACCAATGTCTAGCAGCGGAAACATGTACGACACCTACCGTACTTGGAATTTCAATGAATACAGGGCTTACTCAGCAGGTGTTGACTTCATTACACTTGAAGCTAACAAAGTAGATGCAAATGACGTCTTCGACTATGCAGGAGGAGAGCAAGGTGATGGTGCGGCTGGAACTCCCGCTTTCACAAACATTGTCGACGGAGATCTTGACGGCGATGGCATTCCCAATTTCATCGACCCAGACAATGATGACGATAATACTCCAGATAGTGCAGATACCGATGATGACAATGATGGGCTATTGGACATGTCCGACCCTGATGATGACAATGACGGAATACCAGATACTTGCTGGAATATCGATTTGAATAATGATGGTCTAAATGATTACACTGGTTTGAATCAAACACCGTATCAAACGCCAGGAGCAGATACAGATAATATCCCTGGAATCGATTGCGAAATGGATTATGATGCCGATATTGATGATGATAGATTCCGACCATTTGACCAAAATTACAACGCGGTTTGGGATTGGCTAGATCCAGACATGGGCGGTTCCGCAACTCCTGATGACCCCGTACATACTCAGCAATTCGCTCTTGATTTCGCTTACGATATCGATAACGACCAGATTGAGAATGAGAACGACTCTTTCCCTGCTGACATGAATAGCGAGGCGTGGATGGCAACCTGCCCATCAATGGCAAACCCCAATCCTACTAGCCCCGATTCCCGATGTATGACACGACGCGCTTCCTTTGGGCAATTCAATGACTGGGATGGCGATGGCATTTCTAATTGGGACGATGTTGATGACGACGGTGATGGAATTATCGACATGCTCGATATTGATTGGGATTGCGATTTTGATAATGACGCAGACCTTCACAATATCAACGGAAGCCGTTACCGTGACGATGGTCCAAACGATGTCGATGCAGATATCGACGGCGATGGAATGACCAACGATATCGATTGGGATGACGACAATGATGGATTGTCTGACTTGTATGACCCAGATGATGGAAATTGCGGACTAGTAGATTATGATGCTACAGACCAATTCGCAACCCCCTACTATCCTATTGGCGACGGCGCTCCACTTGACGGAAGCAACGACGACCAAGCATATTCCGATAATACTGACGATTACTGGGCATTAATTTTCAATGCTAATCCATTCGCCGATGTAATCCTCAATTACAATGGATACGACCCTACTATCAGCCCTATTACAGATTCAGGAGGGACAGTACCTGAATTCTATTGGTTCATGTACACCCGCTGGTCCTCCTACAATGGCGGTAACGAATGGGATATTGACGCTGATGGTGATTCGCTCATCAACGGCTTAGATACAGACCAAGATGGCGACGGCATGCCTGATTGGTGGGACCAAGACGAGGGTAACGATGGCCTCCTTGATGTGAATGATCTCAAGATGGGTGGTTCAATCAATATGACCCAGTGTGGTTGGTCTGTCGGATCACTTGGTACTGGATTCACATGCGGATATCAATATGCTCTGTCATATCATATGCCATTAAACGGAATCAATGCGCAATTTGGCTCTCCATATTCAACTCGACCAGATTCAGTTGTAGACCAAGGTAACTTCGCCCAAGGCAACTTCACTTGTACTGCAGGAGCCCAAGGTGGATGTTGGCACTATGACTTCGGAGGGGACCAATCTACCGATTCGGCAATGACATTCGCAGAAATTACAGATAACCGCGATGCATATCTTACTTGGGTAGGCCTTTCCACAGGCATTTGGCAGTGGAACTTTGACGCCCCTGGCCCGATGAATGGCTTCCCTGATGAATTGGGAGCAGATTTTGTCAAGAATTGGGAAGATGGCGATGTCGATGGTGACTTCACTAACAATACAATTGATTTGGATGAAGATTACGATTCACTGTATGATTGGAATGACATCGATGACGACAACGATGGCGTATGGGACTTCTTCGAAGTAGACCAAAACGACGATCTTGACGATGATGATGGCCAAGACAATGGCAATTTCTTCGGTGGAACAAATTGTAATGACAATGATGATGATGGAAACGATCAGGACGTTGACGGAGACGGTTGGTTCCAATCTGTTTGGGACCGGGGCGAGATGAGCCAAGGTCTCCGTAGCCCGAAGTTTTACGATGTTGACAACGATAATGATGGTGTACCAGATTCAGAGGATTTCGACGATGATAACAACGGGGTTTCCGATGAACAACAAGAAATGATGCCCGGATGTTTTGCTGGCGAAGAACAACATCCATTTGATCACGATAATGACGGTATAGTAGATTGGGCCGATGATGACTTTGACGGCGATGGCTTATCCAATACAGCAGAATTAGCAGTTTCTCTAACCGCCGTATTTGATCACGACAACGATGGCACCCGTGACGATATGGATCTCGATGACGACGAAGACGGAATGCAAGATATTGACGAAGTTCTACTCTGGCCAACACGTTTCGACAGCCCATCTACAAATCCATGGGACCATGATGATTACGGAAACGGCGAAGGTCTTGCTAATCCAATGGATTCTAGCACAGGCCCAGATTCAATCGACGATGATGATGACAACGATACGCGCGTAGATGCGGATTTTGACCATTTAGAAGAGACTTGGACTGCAGACCCTTGTTATGCTGGTTCACAATCAAGCGATTGGGACCACGACAACGATTGCAAATTAGATGCCGACGATAAGGCACCTACATTCATTACGATGCAAATTCCAGAAACGCTATGGATGGATGCTCGAAGCCCATCCATTTTCAGCGGGCACGTAGATTGGATCAATCCAGTCAGTCAAACACTTGAGCCTGCAGTTGGATTGCCCGTTCAAGTTCAAATTGAGTGGACTGGGAACAATACTACAGCTATCGAGACAATCGACGTTCTCACTAATCAGTGGGGTAATTTCACTGTTGGACAGTTTATCTATCCAGAGGATTTGACAGTAGGGGACAATACAACTTACCGCGTATACGCAGAAGTTACCGAGATGTTCGCCTTCAATGGAAATACAAGCCAGTCATACTTTGTTGGCTGTGAGGCTAACCTTACAGTTGACTATTCGGCATGGACCTACTTCCGTAGCGATGAACAACCGTTCTGGCTCGATTTCAAGGCTCATTATGAAGCAGACTGGATTCGTGGATACTACGACTTCCCCGTGAAGAATGCTCCAATAACATTCTCAATTACCGGAGGAATGTTTGGAAACCGAACAGCTCCATCCAACTTCTCTGGATTCGACGGTAATGGATACAGAACCGATGAAGGCGGTTGGGCTTCACTCACATTCGTACAGAGCCTTGGAGCAAATGGAACATGGAAACAGGTTCGATGGAATTCTACAATGGATAATGGAGTAGGCTCCATTCCAGGCGGCTATGAAGAGATTGTATGGAATGATCTAATCAAGGAACACGATGTGGTAGTAGATTCTTTAGGAGTGCCAGTCAGGTATGATTATACCAATACAAGTCTACCAGCAGGAGATATTGAAATCATTGCATCTGTAGACCCAACTCTCGCAGGCGAGTGGCCGTTCCCGTACCTCCACGGTGATGAAACAGATCCATTCTCCGTTCGTGTTATGCACAGAATGAATATCGAGGGAGAGATGATTGTTGGCGGATTATCGCCGGTGTATTATTGGGATGCAACCATCAATAATGGCGATGGTAGTTTCGGTAATTGGGCAACCCTCTTCCATCAGCAAGCACTCAATGCCGCCGGTGTAACTTTCACTGAGGCAAAGATACTGAGGCCATATCCAACACTTTGGGATGGCAATCCAGCAAACTTAACTGGCGAAGCAGTCAACTTACGCGACTTCATCAATGTCAACACAACTCACTGGTTCATCAACTTGGTAAATGGTGGCGATTCAGACTTACCACCTTGTGGCCAAGTTGACCCAACCGACCCTAACAGCCCAATTCGCTGTGAGATTGTACCTGAGATGAATACTGGAGATACCCTATTCGTCACTGGTAAGGTAACAAACCGAACCAATGATGCGTGGGACCAAGATCCGATTGCACTACAGGTTGACATTGACCACAACGGGCAGTTCTTAGGAAGCCAAGAGACGGCATATACTCAACGCCCGGTTATGCATAATGGTGATGCGACATTTGAGTACAACTGGACTTGGTTCAGTCAGTACGCAGCAGGAACCTACGGTCTCCGAGTCGACTTCACTAACAATGCATACTACTTCACTGGAAATTCTTCCACATTAGCATCTACTGGTGCATACATCAATGTTACAGTCATTGGAACAACTCAGTTCCAGATGACTAGTGTGCCCCGTCTGTATCGCAATTCGACCACTAACATCGAGGCCCGATTAATGGACAACTCATTGCAACCTGTAAGGCAGGTTCCGGTGACGTGGACATGGAGTTTCGACGGTAGAACTGGCGTTAATTACACAGATGATATCGGAACCTTCTCAATTCCGTTCGACATCAATCCAGATGACTCACTTGGAAACTATTCCTTGCAATTTGAGTACGATGGTACACGGTTGATGAAGGGCAATGTCGCAAGCCAGAGCGTTTGGGTTGTCTCCCGTACATACATCAACGTAGTTCAAGCAGATCCTAATATTCGTCAATCAGGTGACCGTTGGGATTTCACAGCTCAAGTTAATGATGACAATAAGACAGCCACAATTCGAGATGCCGGTGGGCAGGCACTTTCCGGTGCTAACTCTCCAAATGGCGGTCTAGTCGATGTCATCTACGAAGGAACGGATTTCGATGGAGTAGTGCATCGGCAAGTTGTTGCTACACTCGCTCCAAATGCAGGAATTATTTCTCTACCAGAACCATTGTCCGCTGGTAGCCACCTCTGTTTCTATGATGGAAATGGCGATGGCATACCTGACCGTGATAACGATGGAGATGGACAATTATCTGATTCTGAATCGATAGGCTGTTTGAAGGCGAATATTTCACCTCTCAACCCACAATTGCTCAGAGAAGACCCTGACAGTTTCCTTCCGGATGGATTTGGACCGGTTAGCGTCTATCTGCGATTCCGTGAGACATTACCTAACGAAGGATGCCAGGAAATTGAGGTTTCGTTCCTTTCCTTACAAGGTAAGTGGGACCCATGTGTTGACCTACTCGGAAACGACCACTTCCGTGTTCAGATGTCATATAACTCAAATGGATTCTCTCTAATTGGAAGAACATCGCTCGATATCGATGACCAAATCGTCTACACAAGTGAGATTGACCCACTATCTGGATTAGTAGTTTCTAAGCCGATGGTCGTCACAGGTGTGCTTTCTGATGAATTGGAGACCAACCTAACCTTCCGTTCAATCCGTGTCAATTATGAGATGGTAAACAGTCCAGCAGGACCAGTTGCATGTGAGAACGGAATGACAGATATCGATGGCCGCTTTGCCATTACATGTCCACTTTCAGACGTAATGGCGGGAACAGCACGCGTATCAGTAATTTATTCCGCTTGGGATAATAACGACGCATTCCGCTATCAGAACAAGACCGTTCAAACCGAGTTCGATGTATTCAGCAACTCGACCCTACAGATTTCAGAGGTTGGCCCATTCAAGTCTAGCGTCGAAACATTCGTCGCTGCAAATGGGACATCATACCCAGTATTGTATCTAAAGGAAAGCTTCCACATCGATGCAATATTGACTCAATCAAACGGGCAGTATGTCGGCGGTAAGTGTCTGAACATCTACCTCGACCCGCAAAAGAACGTCCGTCCGCTTGCAAGTATCAACACTCGCGAGTCCGATGGAATGGTTGAATGGTTTAGTGGCGATCCAAGCCAGAATCCGAGTTTGAAAGGTGTAGAAACTACCGGAGGACAACTCGAAGGCTATCGCCTATTACGAGTGGCATTCGAACCGGAAGTCAACGTACCCGGTGGATGTGACAAAGACTCATCTAACGTGTTGAATGGTTCAAGCATGGATATCGTCGTACTCGTGCGTAGCAGAGTCGATCTCCAGGTTAAGACTACTTGGTCTCATACCGGGGCAAATGGTCTGGACACCGACGGCATGGTTCATGGTGAAATCGCACTATTACGAGACCGCCTTGACCTCGCAGTTGAGAATGAAGAAATATGGTTTGTACGCCAGTACTGGGATTCCAACAGCCTCGAGTGGGTTACTGAGGGACGAAATGAGTCTTATACAAACGAGCAAGGTGTAGCATCGTTCCATTGGGCATATTCTGGCAAGACCTGTGAAGGAGAGCCTTGTGGTGGAGATTGGCGTATCATCGCTTACTACCCAGGTTCTACATTCTATGCGGAGTCAACCGATAATATCACACACGAAGTACATTACAAAGAGAAGGTAATTATTGAATCTACATCGTGGTGTATAGGTCCAGTTTGTATCGATAATCCATCATGGTTAATGGCGCTTGCAATCATTTTCCTTGCCGGAGCAATTGCTGGTGTAATGTATTACCAGCGCGTCGTTGCTCGTCGTCAGGTAGAGGCACTTCGTGGTATTCTTACGGATACTATGCTGCAACTCCAAGCTGCAAACGAATATATCGCAATCATCTTTGATTGCTACAAGCAATTGGTGAAGCACTTCAGGCGACATGGATTCATGAAGAAGGTCTACGAAACCACTCGTGAATTCGAAAGCGCAGTACGCAATGCATTCCACATGGTGCCAGCAGACCAACTCGATGGATTCCTTGGAATCTTCGAAGAGGCTCGCTACTCAGACCACGACATTGGACCAAGTCACCGTGACCGTGCAATACAGACATTGAATGCTATTGCTCAGAGCCTATCGATGGCTCTTGGCGATGGCGGAATGATCACCCGCGGTGCGCAACACGATGCGGAATTGTATGGCAATCTCACCAAGGCTGGCGAATTCGTTGCAGCAGATGGAACAGTCAAGCAGGCTGGACTTTCAGACGACGAAGAACTGTCCAATTTCAAGATTTGAAAGGGATAATGAGGCAATTATGCCGGAGGCTCCGCCTCCGGTCCTATGCCCGTAGCAAGCGCAGGGTTGATGTGGCGTGCCTTATGTGGTACAACTATGAGCGATTGGAAGGCGTTAATCGACCAAGCTATGATGCAAGAGGGTTCTGATGTAATTGGAGCCCACCACACCTACGGAAAAGCAGTGAAGTCAGCACTCGCAAGTGCCCAATCATTGTTGTCAGATCTTGAGGCTGCACAGATTATGGAATTAATCTATGGCGCCTTGGTGGCATACTCCCAACAAGTGATGTTGAGAATGAAGGCTGAAGACCCAGAGATAGGAGGGGTCGACCATGCATTCCGTGCCGGGCAAGCATACGGCGTAAGTTGTGTACTCAATCACCTGATTGATCAATTAACAGATGCAGCAGCGGTTACTTCACTAAAGGCTCTGGATGATTTCTCAGATACTCTACATGACGAGATTATTGTTCAGGCTCGCGGTGCAGGCTTGACTGTAGAACTCCTCGATGCAAAGGGCGAGATTCTATTCGAGTAATAGAATTGCTCTGAATGATGCACTACGGCGCGATGCACCGTAGGTGCGCGTCGGTGCCTTCATAACAGGGTGTCCGGTCGGCGAGATGCTTCTAAAGCATCGAGTGAGTCATATGAGTAACCCAACAAGCAAGACAAACCTTCACCTCGTCGACCTAATCGGCGATTTGAAGACGCAGTCTCGTGATACTGGCGCAGCTCTGTGGCGAGATGTCGCTCAGCGCCTCTCTAAGAGTCGCAGCAACTGGGCACAGCCCAACCTCAGCCGTCTAAGCAGGCATGCCCCCGAGGGCGCAACCGTCCTCGTTCCAGGCAAGCTTCTTGGCGCTGGTGAGGTTTCTGCAAAGCACGACGTCGCCGCCTACAGTATAAGCGCTGGAGCACGAGAGAAAATCGAAGCCGCTGGCGGACGTGTATTGTCCCTCAACGAGCTGATGAACGAAAACCCATCTGGATCGGGGGTGTACATCCTTGGATGAAGGAACAACATTCGTCTACGATGCTGACGGCCTCATCCTTGGGCGTCTGGCTAGCACCGTTGCTGACCTACTCCTGAAGAGCACTCGTGGTGGCGGTAGTGACAGAGTTGTCATCGTTAATGCCGAGAAAACAGTAGTATCTGGCAAGCCAACATCTGTCTTTGCTACATATCACGACAAGTATGCTCTCAATCACGCCCGAAAGGGTCCATACTTCCCACGCATGCCCGATATGATCCTCAAGAGGACCGTTCGTGGAATGCTGCCTTATCAGGCGAAGACCAGTGGTCGTCGTGCCCTGCGTAACCTACGTGTCGAAATCGGCTGCCCAAGCCACCTCTCCGGAGATCTTCCAGAAGGTCACGAGCAAGGTGATGACAGCAAGATTCGCCGCGCTCTCCCACAGCGCTTCGTGCGCCTTGGAGAGATTAGCGCTAATCTTGGCGCACCCGCACACCGTTGGAACGGAGGTGAGCAGTGATGGCTCGCAAGAAACTGAAAGTTGTCCACTCATCTGGAAAGCGTAAGACTGCAGTCGCTAGAGCCACCGTCAAGGCAGGTAAGGGACGTGTCCGCGTTAATAGCGAGCCAATCGAAATTCTTCAACCAGCTCTATCCCGCCGTAAGGCAATGGAGCCACTAGTCATTGCTGATGCAATGAACCGCCTCGGAAAGGTAGACATCAATATCCTCACACAGGGTGGCGGAATTATGGGTCAAACCGACGCTATTCGTACTGCTATTGCGCGTGGATTAGTCCACTACAATGGAGGCGCTGAGGGCCTTGATGACGAACTCCGTGACGAGTATCTGCGCTTCGACCGTAGTCTGCTTGTTAACGACCCTCGTCGCAAGGAGCCAAAGCATCAACTCGGCCGTGGTGCTCGCCGCAAGAAGCAGAAATCTTACAGGTGATATGAATGATAATTCCAGTACGTTGTTTTAGTTGCGGAGGACTTGTAGCCCACAAGTGGGAAGAGTTCAATGAGAAGAAGAAAGCAGGTATCGAAATAGCAGATGCACTCGACGAAGTCGGAATCATGCGCTATTGTTGCCGTCGTATGATCGTATCCCATGTGGATTTAATCACCGAGGTCGCACCATTCAGTGCACCTCGCCAGTAAGCGAACATAACTTTCCGATTCCCAGGCTCACGGGCCTGTGGGTTAGCTTGGCCTATACTTGGCGGCTGGGGGCCGTCAGACTCCAGTTCAAATCTGGACAGGCCCACCTGCCTGGGAATTAGCAATCATCGAATCTAGAGCCTCCATAGGAGGCTCGAAGCGCCTACCTTCATGGTGTAGGAGCGTAAGGACACAGTATGCGCAGCCGTGCAATTCTACTCAGTATCTTGATGCTGGCCTCGGTTATGAGTCCTGTATTAGCCAATGACACAGTCACTACTACAGACGTTGAAATATCTGGAAACCACACCATGACAGGCAATTATACTGTCAGTCATGGATCTACTTTGACCCTCAAACCTGGTACGTCAGTCGACATGGGTGAATTTTGGATGAAGGTCGAAGGTAACCTTGTAGCTAATGATGCAATCATTATGTCAAGCGTTCAATCTACTTCGCCCGGCGGCCATAATGCAGGGGTATGGGATGATATCACAATCACTACTATCGGTACTGCGACTCTGACAAATGTCACTATTTCCAATGCTAAATCTTGTCTGATTGTCGATGGTTCATTGACTGCGACGGATTTGATTCTGGAGGATTGCTTAATCGGAATGGAAGTTGCAGGCACCGCAGATGTTACCGATCTCGTTGCTAGAGATATCGATCACGATGGAGTGCGACTAACAGGAATAGCGACACTTTCCAATCCCGAGTTCATCGACATGTCCCAAGGAGTCTCCTCTAGTGGCGACTTAACGATGACAAGCGCAACATTGAGTTCTACAGGATTGTATTTCTCAGGAGGCACGGTCGATGCAACAGATGTCGCTCTAAGCAATGCCCAAACCGGAGTGACAATCCTGTCGGGAGCGAGTGGCTCTATCGATGGCTTGACGGGAACCGCAGCTAATGCCATTACTTCGATGGATTCTACAGGATTCACGATCAAGAATGTCAATATGCAAGGAGAAAGACTAGTCAACTCCTGGTCAGCAGGAGATTTGACTGTAGAGGATGTAGATTTTACTTCGACCAGTGGCGAAACTGTAGTTGATGTAAGGACCTCTGGAACGTTCACTCTTTCCAATGCAATAATCGATGGTTCATTCAATTCTCAACAAGGCTCTTTTTCTTCACCATGGATTGCAATGTCACTTTCTGGTTCTGGAGATTATGTATTATCAAATATCGATGTAGAAGCGACTAACACCGCAATCACCTCATCGGGAACAGGCACACTTGACCTTTCTAACTCGATGATTTCGAGCGAAGGAACTGGGATTACACTCTCTGGACTTTCATCTTCTATGATGTCCGATGTAACGGTTAATATTAGCAATGGAGGAGCGACTGGCCTGGATATTCTCCAAGGTCAACATACATTGGACAATCTTACCATTGAAATGCCATACAATCCTAACGATGCAGATTCTACCGGACTTGAATCATGGTGGGCAAACATTGCAGTAGGCCATCTGGATGTCAGTGGATTTGAGACAGGAGTAGAATTACACGACACATTCTTCGAAGTAGAAGAAGCGGTATTAATGGATTCAAATCTTCAGAATTTAGTATTGTATTCATCACAAATGGACATTGCAACCTCATTGGAAACAAGAATCGCAGACTATGGTGTTCAACTTGAAAATTCAACTCTTACCCTGCGTAATTGGGATTCGAGTTTGCATGGCTCATCACTTCTAGTATCATCAGGCAGTACTGCTACTGTCTGGGGTTGGACTTCTATGAATAACATGAATGATGACGCAATAGGCGCAGGCCATCTGATTTACGCTTCAACAGATTTCCCATCAATTAGCACGGATTCAAATGAAAGGCTCTGGGGCAATACTGTGACATTCGAAGATCTCGCTGGAAATCCGATTGATGCAGATTGGGTTGCTCTAGGGTTTCATGGAACCGCAACATCCGGCACAGACATTCTCCCGCTATCCGAAGAAGGTACGATTGTAACTGCAGCATTCGAGGGTATTGGAGTTGCATCTGAACTCATCGGTTCAGAAGGTGATACTCATAATATTCAGGTGCCGATTATTCCTTCAGGAGATTGGATTATTCCTACCGGTGCAGATGTTGTGCTGGGTGCTACTCCAGATGGCTTATCGCATATGGCCCAAGGCAATATTACCATCCAGAACGGAGGTAGTTTAACAGTAATGGATAGCACATTGAGCCTTCCATCAACCAAGAAGGTCACAATCAATTCGGGCGGTATTCTCAAAGGCGCAAACGGTATTTTAGACGGCGATGTATTTACTCAGTATTCCGATAATATCAATCCTGATTCTGGGGATGAATTGGTGGTAAATGGAAATACTGCATTGGATTGCCCCGGAGCGACTGAGAGCAATAATCTCTTCATCGAGGGCAACCTTTCTCTTGGTCCTGGCTGCGATTTGACGATTATTTCGGGCGCAGTATCAGGCACAGTCACCGTATTTACGGCGGCTGAACTCATTGTGAAAAACACATTGCAGGTAGCAGTTCTCGATAAAGGCGAACCGGTTCAAGGCGCTTCGGTCAAAGTGGGCGGTCAAGTAACTACAACCGACTCATTGGGACAAGCATCACGTACGATTACTGCAAGGTCAACAGATAGTGGGGGTACAACATGGGCTGGTCTAATCACTGTCGAAATGCAAAGCGGAAGCCTTCTCGATTTGTACGCATGGGATTCAAACTCATCATATTCACACACTTTTATGGCCTCGACAATTTCTGGAGGTTCACTAAATGAGTGGATGGTTCTTGAAAAGATTTGGAGCCCATACCATCTTTCATCTGACCTTGTAATTCCACACGGACAAACTCTCACAATTCACGATGGAGTATCTCTCAGAGTTGCGGATAGTGTAACGATCACTGTTGACGGAACATTAGATGCAGGAAGTTCAACTATCTCTTCAGTTGGAAGTGGTTCAAGATGGGGCGGATTAATGATTGGAGATAATGCCGTGGCCACAACCAATCTTCTCGGAACACAAATTGTCGAGGCAGCACCATTGATTACAATGGACGGCCCAGCTTCAGTCAACATCGTCGATGCAATTCTATCACGTTCGGCAGCAGGAGAACCATTAATTCGAGTAACACTTTCTTCTTCGGGTGACATTTCAATCGTCAATACGATGTTTTCAGACGGCGGATCGTTTTGTATTGAAGCCCAAGGGCCAACTCAGATTAGCATCACCGCTTCCATTATGTCAACATGCGGGGGAGATTCACTTTGGTTACGCTCAACCCCACTTTCAATATCGGCCCTTGAGGTTGAAGATGGAATTGATTTGGCTGGAGTCACTGGGACAATTTCTGATTTGACTGGAACCAATCTTACATTATTCAATATCGACGGGCTTGAAATGGAGAATCTCGAACTAGATGGTTCTATTACAGGAATTGACAATCGAGAACTAATAATCAATGGAGCAACCATTAATTCGGCCCCTGGAATCGATTTTGATTCGACTGCAGGAGAATTATCCGGGCTCGATATCGATTGTGAAGGAAGCGGCACAGGCCTTGTACTCCATCATTCAAGAGCCTCTAGACAGATGGTCGTAAGCGACTCCAATATTATTGGATGTAGCAAAGGAATTGATATGCACGCCGATGCGGATGAATCCCCAATGAAAATCATCTTCCGAGGAGTTACATCTGAAGCTGCAACCGCCCTTTCAAGCGATGGCCACGGATTCACCTTTGAGGGCGGCGCTCTAATTGGAAGCCTCGAGATATCTAATGCTCGCGGCGATATTTACGATGTCACACCTCTTGCATCTACAGTGACTGATGGTGATTTATGGATGTGGACTAACCACATATTCGATAGCCAGATGGATGGAAGCCCATATGCCTCTGAAATGACGATGAGCATCGATGCATTAGATTGGTCAAATACTGCAACAGGTACTGCGGTTCAAATGGCAATACCTCATACACATGAAGACGCAACAGGCCAGGTGACTGCCTCTCAAGCAATGGTTAGCGCAATTGCTGAAGGACTACCACAGGTGGACACTACCGTTTCTATTGGGCCGAATGCCCAAACCGTAATTGCGATTTCTTTGAGAGATAATGAGGCGCCAAATGTAGAGATAATCATTCCAGATGACGGTCAAAGAGTGATGGAGACATTACCTATGGAAGTGAGAGGCGTTGTAAGCGATGATATTACTGCCAACGAGGATCTAATCATAATGTGGAGTGTAATACAATCTCAAACAACTCTCATGCAACTTTCAGGCGAATGGGCTAATGTAACCGATTTGAATGCCGGCAATTACATCTTAAAATTGGAAGTAACCGATGAACAGGGATTGACCTCTTATGATACACTTGCATTCGAGATAACCCTTCTCGATAGTGATGGCGATTGGCTCAATACCTGTGATTCAAACGAATGGTATGATTCTACACACTCCCGCAAATGTGGCCCTGATATCTATGATGATGACAAGGATGGCGATGGTGTTCTGAATGGTAGAGATTCGTTCGACATGGATATTTGTGCAAGTCTGGACAGTGATGGCGATGGCCAGCCGGACAATTTGCATTGCCCTCCTGGCCTCTCTACTTGGCTGACCGTTGACGATGATGACGATGGTGATGGCATTCCTGATGTTATGGAAGAAGAAGAATCCGCCGAGGAGGGAGGAATGAACCCCGCTCTATTGGTGGTATTCTTCGTATTGATTGGAGCCCTCGCATTTGTTGTAATGAGAATGCGAAGGGAAGTGGATTGATGACCAACCCTGCTGACGCATTACCAGATCCAGCATTAGTTGGTGCAGTATGCGTTGGTATTCTAGCATTGATTGTGGCTTGGGATGCGTGGTGGCTCACTCGCCAGCGACTCGACATTCCTGAATTAGGCGAATTGGCCAACTTGGGTTTTGCATGGGGGAGTGACCAAGCGACTGAAGCTCAGCGCCAATGGGCTAACATGTTCAGCATGGCTGCAATGATGGTACTACCGTGGGGATTGAAGGATGTTTCAGATACGCCAACCAGTTACATCTTGGTTTGGGACGCCCTTCTTGCTTTACACATGATTTCCTTACTTATTCCTAAGAGATATGCAGTAACGAAGACCCATCTATTTACAGATGGCCAAAGGTATGAATGGAGCCGGTTGAAATTACAGAAGCGACAACCAAAGAAACGAATTATGCTACTAAGGAAAAATTGGGGCCCTTTTGGACCATTACCATTGGGTGGAAATCGTTCAGACCTCGAGGTCGCTCTTAGCAGAATTAGTGGATTTATTGAAGAAGAAGAATGAGAAGACTAATCGGCTCATTTCACTGCCAACGAAACATGGAGTGGACTAGAAGTGGCGATGACCTATTCGTAAGGCTCGACCCAGGAGAAGAAATCCACGCTGCACTCAGAGCGTTAGCCGATGAAGCAGAATTCGATGCTGCGGCAATAACTAGTGGAATTGGCCGCACTAGAGGCAACCACTACGGCTACATGTCTGATGACCACATTTACACTCGTCGAAGTTTCGAGCCTGCTGCAGAATTAGTTTCACTTCAAGGAAACCTAGCACGTCTTGAAGATGGCACAGCATTTACTCATATTCATGCTACATGGTGCAGCGATGACAATATTGTGATGGCTGGACATTTGTTTGAATCTACTATACATGTTGTAGGAGAAATTCATATGAGAATACTCTCAGAAGCGATAATGACACGTTGTCCAATGGAGAATAGCGAGTTTGTTGCACTACGCTTTTCGTGATGTTCAAAGCCTATGGCTGCGGTGGTAATTCATGGCCGGGGCGGACCGCATAAGTGAACTCGCCGAAGCCGTGCGATACCATCGCGAACTTTACTACAATCAGGCTGCCCCGGAGGTAACTGATGCAGAATTTGATATGCTATGGGAGGAGTTAATCCTCCTTGATCCTAGCAATGCCGTACTCCATGAAGTAGGCCCTGAACCGGCCCCTGGGACTGTGAAGGTAGACCACACATTCCCAATGCGTTCTCTCGATAAAGGAATCAATGCTGAAGACATAATTCACTTCGTAACCCAATCGACCTTTAGCGGTACTAGATACATCGCCCAACCTAAATTAGACGGCTCTGCACTTTCATTGGAATACGTGTCTGGAAATTTGGTTAGAGCCGCAACAAGAGGTAGTGGAGAGCGGGGTGAAGATGTCACTCTTAACGCACGTTTAGTAGGAAATGTCCCATTACGCCTGAACATAGCTGCTGATTGTCATGTTCGCGGTGAAGTTGTCATGCCATTGGCTATATTTGAAGAAAAATATCGCGAAATATCACCAAATCCTCGCAATCTCGCCGCAGGTGCCCTTCGGCAAAAACACGGCGATGGTAAGGCCGATGCAAGAGATTTGATATTCCAAGCATACGATGTAAAATTCCCACAGGTATCTCCCGATACCAATCTCGATAGCGATTTACTATCTTGGCTTAGTAAAGCAGGCATTGAACCAGCTCCTTGGACAATCTTTGATGAGGACCAACCGCAAAATGCAATGGTTGAGCATACCGTTTCTTGGACAGGAAAACGCGCTGAATATGAATATGAAATCGATGGGATTGTATTCAAGTTAGACGACCTTGCTCAGCGTGAACGACTTGGAATGACTGCGCATCACCCGCGTTGGGCTCTGGCGTGGAAGTTCCCTTCTCAGGAAGCAGAGAGTGTGTTACTCGGAGTTGACTGGCAAACTGGGCGCACTGGTGCAATAACCCCAGTAGCACGAATTGCTCCACAAATGGTTGGAGGCGTGACAGTGGAAAATGTCACACTTCACAATGTAGGTGAAGTTGAGCGATTAGCAATTACATTGGGCGATAAAGTTAGAATTACTCGTAGAGGAGATGTTATTCCGAAAATTATCGAAAATCTAGGCCAAGCAACGATTACTGATTTGGAGAATCGTTTTCATGCCAATGGCGAACCTTTTGTCGGAAAATTACCTTCAGGAGTAATTCCGATTCCATCGAATTGCCCGGCCTGCGATAGGGCTCTCGTAATGGATGGAGCATTTTTGCGCTGTATTTCTTTGGATTGTGATGCAAGAACCGCCCGTTCTCTGACCTATTGGTGCCGTTCTCTGGAAATGGACGGCGTTGGGGAGAAGTTGATCGACGCATTACTTGAAGCAGGACTAGTCGAATCTATTGCTGACCTATACCGGCTTCAACATGCTCAACTTGCCGACCTTGAAAGAATGGGTGATAAGAGTGCGTACAATGTTTTGGACGAACTTGCAAAGACTCGAAACCTAACACTATCTCGATTCCTTCATGCTCTTGGCATGGAACGTATTGGTCCAGAAGTTGCGACGACTATTTCTCAGCATTTTGTTAGTTTGGGGCGCATTTTGGAATGGGCTGACGGCGAGGATTTGGAAGAGTTAACCGCAGTTGATGGCATTGGCGAGAAAGTAGCCCAGACATTTAGGAATGGAATACAGAAACGTCGTGACCTTATTCAAGAATTATCAACAATAATCGAAATTACCGATGAAGCACCAGCTGCAACCGGCATATTCGAGGGGCGCTCTTTTTGCATCACCGGATCACTTACAAAACCCCGAAAGGAAATTGCCTTAGCAATCAAGAATGCAGGAGGCAGAGTGGTTAGCAGCGTTAGCAATAGCCTTGATGTCTTAGTCGTTGGAGATAATGCTGGAAGTAAATTATCCAAGGCACAAAGCCTTGGGCTAGTAGTTTGGAGTGAAGAGGAATTATTCTTGGAAATTAGCAATGATTCAGTCAAAGATATCGCTTCCAAGACCCTATTCGATTTCTGACCTAATGAGGGAGACTTCATACCTGAATAGTCGATGAGGAGACTATGCGTCGCATTACAGCCGCAATGCTTGTACTCATTTTCGCCATGTCTTTAGCTTCACCATTGAGTGAAGGAAAAGAGAATGGGATATTCAACTCGGCCAATGGTTGTACATGTCATTATGCCGGCACAACCACCACCTCATTGACAGGAACTCCAACAGATTATTCTCCGGGCCAGACCTATTCTCTGACGCTAACTGTTGCAGGCGGAGGTAGTGGCAAAGGAGGATTTTCAATGAATGTCAATAAAGGCTCATTTTCAAATCCAGGCACCTCTGTGAAGATAAATAATAGCGATAATAAACAGGCAACCCATTCTAATCCTAACGTAAGAACATGGACATTTGATTGGAATGCTCCATCATCAGGTTCTGGTACAGTAACTTTCGATTGGGGAGTTATTGAAGCAAATGGAAATGGTGGGAATACTGGAGATAACAGAAATACCGGCACAAAGAATGTTCCCGAATCTGTAACGAATAGTCCTCCTTCGGTTTCCAATGTGCAGATATCTCCGTCTTCAGCAATGACTGGGGATACATTGTCACTTTCATATAATTACAATGACGGTGATGGCGATTCTGAGAGTGGCACCCAAATTAGGTGGTACAAAAATAGCAACCTCGTCTCCACTCGCAACAACATGAATACCGTCCCTTCATCTTTGACTATGAAAGGTGAATCGTGGGTTGTAGAAGTTACACCAAGTGACGGAACCGACCAAGGAAGCCCTGTGCAATCAAATGCCATGATTATTCTCAACTCTGCACCTGTAGCCTCTGGTTCAATCACTCCATCTACTCCTATGGAAGACGATGATCTAACTCTCGTATGGTCTGGTTCAGATACAGATACAGACCCAACAACTCTTGTTGGGATTGAATGGTTTGTAGACGGCAGCGTCGTCGAAACTTTTGATGATACAACTACTGTTCCTTCTATTGCCATTCGTTCTGGCGATGTTTGGCACGCGAAAGTTATGGTGAATGATGGTACAACGAATAGCCTATGGTTCACAGTTCCAAGTGTAACAGTCGGCTCATCAAATACAGCACCAGTCATGTCGAGTGTAACACTTGCAGGACCATATACAACTGTAGATGATTTGGTTGCATCCGCTCAAGCAAATGATGGTGATGGCGATTCTCTAACATATGAATGGCAGTGGGTGGGCTCTTCTATCACAACAAATATTCTTCCTTCGACCTTGACAACTAAGGGCGAAAGTTGGACAGCAAAATGCAGAGTAACCGATGGTTCAGCATACTCTGCATGGATGGAATCTAGTCCGGTAATAATTCAAAACTCAGCGCCCGTGGTTGAGAACCTATCTATCGATCAAGACACGGTTTGGTTCCAAGAGAATGCAACATGGTCTCATGTTGCAAGCGACGCTGATGGCGACCAAATTACTATTCTAGAACAATGGAGTCAAAATGGAGATGAATTGACATTGACCATTCAAGCAAGAGATACTGAGATGGCACTATCATCAACAGTTAGTGACACAGTACTCATTGTTAATGCGCCCCCCTCTGTTTCTTTTGATGGGGAACTTAGTCAGGATTCTTTGAGCGACCTCGCTCCTGTATTCACTACAGACGACCTAAATTCAGATGCAGTTACACTTTCATATGAATGGATGAGAAATGGATATCTAACTTCATTCAATTCCTCAGCAGTTCCCGCCATTAGCCTCGCACCTGAAGATACTTGGATTGTAGCGGTTACCCCAAATGATGGCATGGATGATGGAGATACTTTGTTGGTTGAATTCACCATTACTAACATCGCTCCAAGTGCGGCAATTACAGCCGATAATAACGCTTTAATCGGCGTCCCAACAACTCTTTCTGCAATCTCTTCAGTTGATGTCGACGGAGTAATTTATGAAGTAATTTGGACAATAGATTCGATGACATATAGTGGATTAACAATCCAATATGCACCAACTACAGCTTCGACAAATGTCAGCGTAACCGTCTATGATTACAGTGGCGCATCATCTTCTATGTCTATGACATTGCTCGCTACGCCTGCACCAACTGCAAATAATGTCAATGTGAAGGTTGTTGATAACGAGGTATCCCTCTCTTGGAGTGGAGATGCAGACGAATGGGCAATTTACCGGGATGGCACCCAAATCGGTACTACTACGGATAACAAATGGGCGGACCGACCTCCAATTGAAGGAGATTATACCTATGGCGTTGGTGCTGTAGTAGAGGGTACCGCAATTCCGATTCATGAAGAGACGTCTGCAAGCCTTGCAGTTGATGATTCAATCGAAGAACCAGGCCCAGCAACAACCGCTGGAATGATAATTGGTATTGTCATGATATTGATTGGCGGTGCTGGTGTTGCCCTTTCTTTCATTCCAAGGAGGGATTAAATGCGTAAAACACTCATAATCGCAATGGTGCTATTACTGCTATCATCGGGGATTTCTACTGCAAATCCAGGTGGAGAGGGTGATGCCCTCAGGTCGATGGAGTGCGGTGGCTCGTGTCATGGCGATGCCGGTTCGAGCGATATTTCACCATCCACGATTTCAATAATCGTTGATGATGAGGTTTGGGCTGGATTATTCACGACAGTTTCAGTTGTTGTTGAAGGAGTTGAACCTTCTTCAAAGCGACTCGTGGGAGTCTTCCTTCTGACAAATGAGAATGGTGCAAAAGATACCCCTGCTCATGAAGGTTGGACAATAGTATCCGATGCGAATGGAGGCACGAATAATTATGTTGAACTCGAATATCCAAGAGATGCAGACTCACTCACATTTACTTGGATTCTAAGAGCCCCGGATGCCCCGATTGAACACAATTTGTTAGCGACAGTCCATCACGGTAGTGAGGACGGAGGTAATGCTTTCCAAGGGCAATCTGAGACTATTGTAATCGATGTGTGGACCCCACCGGAGAACCTTGCCAGATTAGCAGCAGATTGGGAGCCCCCGGCAGTGAGGGATATTGGTGAACAAACAACGATTTCACTCGAAACCGAGGACGTCACATCTTTCACAGCCGAGTATCGCATAGATGGCGGAGAGCCCGTTAGCCTGTTGGTTTCCGATGGTTCATTCACCCTTCCAGCAGCAGTCAACCCCGGCGTTGTCGAATGGAGGGCACATCTCGAAGGCGATGGCCCAGACCAAACTACAGTTTGGTTCAGAATTGTAGCTGCTGAACCTGCTTGGGAAGTAGATGAAACGGCATTATATTTGCAGGCCTTTGCCCTGCTATTCCTCTTTGCAGGCTTAGTGGTAATGCAACGTCCATCCAATGGAGTCGATATGAAGTCATACGACCACACGAATCAAGTTCCAGCAATGGATACCGTTGCTAATTCTATGTACGGAGGAGCTGCAGAGATTTTCACACAACCCCTACAAACTCATTCTGGACCTCCACTTCCTCCTAGCGGTTTGCCAGCAGGATGGACTATGGAACAATGGCAACATTACGGCCAAGAACATTTAGATTCAATTCTAAGGGAGGGAGTACAATGATTTCAGCTGGAACATTGCATGCGATCTCAACCGAATTAGTGGTTGGAATGTTTGTACTATCAGGATTTTGTTTCTTATTGTGCATGCTTGACAAAGGCCCTGAAGTAAAGGCTAATGTCGCACATTGGGCACTATTAGGTGGTCTTTTAGCAACTCCAGCCGCAATTATTACTGGAGTTCTTGCAGCACCTGGTGAAGGGATAGAAAATCCATTATTGGCAAACAAACTTCTTCTTTCAATGTCAGCAGTAGGCCTTGCGATTGGTGTTTTGCTTCGAAGGAGAATGGGTGCAGAGGTAGACCGCCTTCATTCAGGTATGGGAATGGTATCGGTTGGATTGATATTATTCACTGCTGGCATCGGAGGAGAATTCGCCCGTGGCGAGACTCTAATCTTCTTCATTCCCAAAGAAACGGTATTCCTCTTCCCAATTTGGGTGAGTGCAATAATTCTGATACTCGGTATGGTGATATTGGGTAAATCAGCCATACAACATCGAGGATGAAGCTGATGATGGAGAGTCAGAACTCTCAGCCCCATCTACTAACATCTTCAATTGTTCTTCAAGCGCCATCGCTTCTTTGAGTAGAGGCTCGTGGTCAAGATTAACGATTGGTAAGAGCGTGTTTAGTTTCTCGATAATTACTGCAGCAGCCCTAGCATCTGGGAAACGAGGGTCTGCCTCGACCATGATACTCAAGATATTGCGACCTCGGCGGTTTGCTTCACCCAATAAGACTCCAGTAATTCCCTTGATAACACCTTGTTCAAGCATTGTAATACCGAGTTCCTCAAGCATTGTTCGCATTTCAGGAGTTGCTCCAACACCGAGAACATCAATTTCATCAGTGTCTTCGTAATCGACCATAGGCTCTTGACCATTTAAGCCACCTTTCATTCCCTTTCGGGCGAATGCATCAATCAAAACGCCCTTGCTAGTTTTGGCATTTTTCGACCATTCGAACATCGAAGTAACAATGTCGTGAACCAATGGTTCAGGCACCATCAATTCACTCATTAGAAGAATTACTTTGTCACATCCATCAACTGTGCAAACCGGGTCGCCAGCGTATGCGCGAATAGGTGGAAGCGGCACTCCTTCATTGACCAAGCACAGTGCAGGGAGATCGGGATGCGTAACACCGCCTATGTATTTCAACTCGAGGTGGTCAATCAAGAAATGAGCCACGACACTCGAGACCATCCCTACTGACGGAAAACAGCAAACGATGAGTGCATCTTCAGTTTGGACCCCTTCATCAATTCGAACGGTAGCCTTCGTCATGGTTTGACCAGAGGGGACCTCCTGTATCAATCTCCCCCCAGCAATACGAAGCGATTTGAAGGTGAACGAATCAGGCAAAATCATGGCGGAGCAACGAAGTCACACCCTCTCCCCATCTGCGTGGAATCGATATGAGACCTGCCCGCGTATGTATTGGCTTAGCAGACAGAGACTTCCACGCAAAGCCGGAATGGCCGCAAGCCTTGGAACAGCCGTCCATGCATCTGTTGAAGACATTCTTCAGGTAGACCTTTCCAACAAAAATGATTCAGATACCCATTGGTTGCCTGAACTGGCAGAAGACTTTCTCAAGACACGATGGGCAGAAGAGAAAGAACTCTTCATGGCAACACCGCGCCGCCCAATGTGGAAAGAAAAAGAGTGGGATAAAGCGAAGCGAATGCAACGTAGTGCCATTCGAATGCTTCTTGCTTTTATCGGTGCTGAAGGTACAACTCCACTTCAGGTAACAGTTGCAATGTGGAAGGCATTACTCTCCCGAGTAATCGCAGTTGAAGGCGAATTGAGAACCAGCGACAATCGGCTGATGGGCCGATTGGATATGCTTCTTGCAGACGTTGATTCCGATGGCAAAATCAAGAGTTGGGTTGTGGCAGATCTCAAGACTGGCAGAGCGCCGGAAGATGATTTGAAACCCGAGGTTCAACGACAATTACTCCTTTACCGAGATATTCTCCTTTCTAATAATCCGAATGCGCCACCCGTGCGTGCTGAAGGATGGTATACTGCAAATGCAACTACGTATGGTGCTGATGGCCCTTCGGTATTGGAAGATGCCCTAGAGGCTTGGGCGGCTACACAACCGACAGAGACCCCCCTTCCCGCCACCCCAGGTCCAGATTCATGCGGTGGGTTCTGTGATTGGAAAGCGTGGTGCCCTCATTGGTGGAATTGGCGCCTTGAAAGCGGCACTCTTGGTAAATCTGATTTTTCGGATGCGGTAATTCTGCTGCATCATATCGATGGGTCGAATGGCTCAGGTGTTGCGGAAATTTGTGAGCCTGCAAATGCAGAAGGCAGGGCAATGCCGACGGGAATTCAAATTCCAATTTCTTTTGATGGCCGTGGTTTAGAAGCGCTCAAAGAATTACTTTCGACCGGCCACCAAGGGCCGATTTTCATTGGCGGTGCAATGACAACTCGCAATACTTGGAGAGTTGGGCATTGGTGCGATGTACTCGCATGGTCACCCATTGCGGACAGCTGAGATTATCTCACGTAACTTCAGGCGTGTAACTTCGTCCTCGATTCCCTTTGGTGATAGCAACCAATCTACATAGCGAGGATCTTCTTTCTCAATTCTGAGGAGATCTGTGCCTCGATGACGGCCAAATGCAACTATGTGCAGACCGTCATCAATCCTGATGCGCCCCTGTGGGTCGAGCGGAGTTAAATCTGCTAATGCTCGACCTAATTCGGATTCTTCAGGTCTTGAATCACCATGAATTAACCACTGCTCAATTTCAGGAAGTGAGCGCCTGAACTTAGCGGGATTATCGCGTATTAATTTCCACAGAAGCAAGAGACTAGCGGCGGCATCTGCCGCAGCATCATGGGCATTTGTGAGGTCAATTCCATGGCGAGCACATTGCGCACCGAGGTTGTGCGGCCTTGGTACCTTTAGCCGCCGCACGGTCTCAAGCGTGTCGAGCATTACCATTGGTTTGGGCGGGACCATTCCACAACGAAAGTATTCATTCTCCAATAACGGCATATCAAATCGCCGCACATTATGTCCTACTACTACCGCTCCATCGATAAGGTCGAACAATTCTGCTGCATGGTGTTTAAACACCTTCTCCCCCTTCACCTGAGGGTCATAGATTCCATGAACTCTAGATGCACCACTAGGTATTGGGCGTTGAGGATTTACCAATACATCATGGTGAATGGCACTTCCATCAGCATCCGCTCCAATCAATGCGACCTGAACAATCCGGTCATTATTTGTCGATACGCCTGTTGTTTCAAGGTCGAATGAAAGGACCCGGTGCCCCTCGAGAATGTCGACCATGAACAAGCGTTGCGTCCAAGGGCCTTGAACATCACTACGCAGGTCTTATTGAGCAATGAAGCGAGGGAAGGCTATGGGCATCAAGGATTTCTTCAAACGAAAGCCGCCAAAAAAATTGGAGCCCAAAGAAGAAGCCATCGAATTACCAGAGATGGATAGGGACGCAGTACTTGCCGAAACTCTCTCTACTTTTGCTGAAGAAGATGTGTCAGAACCAATCATCGAGATTACTCATGTAAGACCAGAATATGATACTGGAATAGTTGAGGCCGAAGATTTACTTGTCGATGAGATGGATTCTAATTACGAGTTAAACACCGTTGAGGTTGCCGATGTAGAAGAATTAGGTAATGAACTTGAATCGGTAGAAATAATCGGAGATTTACCTGAAGAAGTTGAATTTTGACTTCACGCAGAAGGGACACGATTAGATAGGAAGCATTCTGTCGTGTTAACATGCAGCGCCAAGGATGGGTATTCATCCTCTCTTTGCTTGTACTGCAAAGCCTTGCAGGTTGTACTGGAGTTTTAGAAACGACAGTTGAACCCCGTGCGGCGCTTACCGCTTATCCCCTTGAGATTCAGGAAGGAGAGATGGTAAATTTCGATGCAAGGGACTCCGATGCTATCGAGGGTATAATTTCTGATTATTCGTGGGATTTTGGTGATAAGGATTCAGTAAATACCGTAGCGGGCTTCACCTCTCATCAATTCAATGAACCAGGACTCTACAATGTTCGTCTTACCGTTACTAATGATCAAGGCGGAACAGATAGCACCACAGTAATGATACGAGTAAACGGCGCACCACGCCTAAATCTTTCATTACCTGAAGTAATTAGAGCCGGAGACATCGCTCTACTGGATGCAAGTGCTACAGTAGACCCAGAAGGAGCGCCCCTCTCTTTTGAATGGGACCTCAATCACTTCGAAGATTCTGATAGTGATGGGGATACACGCAATGATATCGATTCGACCGACTCGATTGTATATCTCGAAACAGCATACAGCGGTTCGATAACGGGCTCACTCACAGTATCTGATGGTGAGGGAGGAGTTGTACAGGAACAGTTCATTCTTGAAGTTCTTACAAGGATGTACAAGGTAGTGTGGGTGACTCAGACATTGGATTGGGAATACGATGAATATCTCAACCAGGGCGATGAATGGACAGTTAATCTAACACCTGGAGATGGTGCTAGAATTATTTCATATGAAGCCCTATTAGAACTCGACCAAGATTTGGTAATGCCTCCAGATAATTTCACATTATCAGTTAATGTGGTTGACGATGGACACCACAGAAGTTCCCAGACCACCCCGGGAAATATCACTCAAAACGAATCGACTCAAGCCGAGATCAACGGGACCGACCTTAACCCAGAAGGAGAGAATGATGACTATGAGTCCGATTCCGCTGAACAGTTAATTGCGGGTCTTCTCAATGAGGCAGGCGCTCGATTTGGACAAGGGGAATGGGTTTGGACAGTTGTTGCAAGAGATGCTGACCCTGATGCATTAGTCGATGGACTACCTGACCCGGATGGCGGAAATGATTGGCTTCTGACGATTACGATTCAGATAATGGTACCAGTATTAACCGAAGTTGCTTACGAATGAACAGTTTCAGTTGAACTGAATTGGTTGCACACTTTTCCAGTTTGCAGTTGCTAATTTCTTAGCCTTACCATCTGCGATAATTGGATGGATGTCATTAAGACGTCCGTGCATTCCATGAACTTGGAATTTGACTCGCAGTTCGACATTTCGGTCACGTTCAGCGGCCTCCATCTGCTCATCATCGAGGTCAATATTTGCCATTTCCTTCCCAGTTGTGGCTGAGTAGATTGAGAACTTATTTCCACTGATAGTAGCTCTTGGCTTGAAATCCCAATCATCGGGATGCTCCATCCAAACATCGAGGTCAATAGACAGTAAGTCACGGATGTTTACGCGCTTGATTGCGATGGTGTCGACCATGGTACTCAGACCTGCGAGAAGCCGGCCATTCAAATTCCTTCCCTTTGGGCTGGGCCCCATGGGTTCCCACAATTTCTTTGATATGGGTAAAGGAAATGTTGGAAATTATGGTTCCACCAACCGCGGGCAAAGGCTCACAAAAATTGGCACGAAGAGTTAGATTGACAGAGGAAATAAAGCGATTTGTATTTGCCAATCCAGGTTGCAGTGCTCAAACGATTGTAGCTTTCCTATCAGTTGACCAGAATATGAGAAACCATGGCTTAACACCTCGAAAAATCGGCTTCTTCATTCCACGATATCTGAAAGCATACCTAACTTGGTGGCAAGACCATACTGCAGGACGTCGCGTTTACGGTCCAACCGAAGGCGATGAGTCGACATCCTGAAGCGGGTCAGGCGCTCAGGCCGTGTTATGGGTGAGGTTGCGGCCTACTTCGATCTCGACGGCACCCTGCTCGATGCTTCGAGTGAGAAAACCCTTGCAACAGAGCTTGGAAAGCGTAGACCATGGCGCATTCCAGTCGCAACAATCTCTTGGACTCTGGGCTTTTTGAGCAATATTTTGACGGGTAGTGCAGTATATGATGCGGCCCGCAATAGAGGCCACTTCGCCTTTTCAAATTGGGAGATCCTCAATAGGCTAGCAAAAATCATCGCTCCTAAGTTGGCTAAACGTATTCCAGAAGAGGCTAGAGAGCGCGTTCAATGGCATCGCGACCAAGGCCACCGCCTTGTCCTAATTTCTGCAACAATCAAGCCAATGGCATTAGCGATGGGCGCTGAACTTGGTATGGATGAGGTTTATGGCTGTGGGCCGGATGAGATGAAAGGCTTCATTTCAGGTTCTGAAAAAGGCTGGTCCGTCCCCCGAAGAAAAGGCAAGGTGCCAATTGTCAAAGCAGATGCTGAAGCCAACAATCACGACCTTTCACAGTGTTGGGCCTATGGAAATACTCACGCCGACTCCTTCTTCATGAAGGAGTGCGGTAACCCTGTAGCAATCAATGCCAAAGGTGCTCTCAAGGCAATAGCAGAAGAGCATGATTGGGAGATGCACAATTGGCGAATCTAAAGACAGCCCTCGCGCTTAAATGGCGAAGGCCGGTCGCCCGGCTTGCACTGGCCCCATAGTGTAGCCTGGATATCACAGTGGCTTGCGGAGCCACGAACCCGTGTTCGAATCGCGGTGGGGCCGCTCTCATTCTTCTTCGAGTGTAAGCGTTACTTTCGGGTAAAGTGCGGCCCTTGCTCCAGCATTGAGTAGTGGCAGGGCAGATAGTGCCATACAAATGGCCATGCAAATGCCACACAAATATCCCAAATTCCTGTACGCAATAGTCAAACTCGGCGGTAGCATTTCTGCCGAAATTGAGTATATTTCCCAGTTTGCATAAATTCCACCAAGGGCTGCGAGTAGACAGCCTCCAATTGCAAGTTTTGACCCTTGGCCATTTAGACGGAACAAGAGAATACCCCCCACAAAAATCAGTACTGCGCCAATCATGATCGACCAACCCCTGATTGAATATGCCCCACTATCTCTCGCTTTATCGTGGAATTCTTGGTATTCCTCATCAGTGATTTCATCTCCACCATTGCGTACATTTGTTAGTAGCAAATCAAGGTCTTCTTGGGTGAGGTCTTCAGCAAATGAACTAGCGATGTCACCATAGGCCACTACCCCCATTAGCAGGGACCCTAAGATGAGCAAGATTGCAATGGTTTTGGGACCTTTCCTGTCGGGTTTGACAGCAAAGATTTCTGCAGGTGGAGCAAGGCCATCATCGCCACTCATTCGCATTGAGAAACTATCACTCATTACCACATGCCTCCAGACCCGTACGCAATAAATCTGGAATGGTCATGGATTCCATACTATCCATAGAAACACAGGCAGTCACCTGTTCACTACTCCAAAGCAACTCACCATTCTGGTTGTTGAATCGGTATTGCCATGTGCATGATTTATTGCCAATCGCACTAATCCAAATTACTGCATTTACAGTATCACCATAGCGTAAAGGAGCATGAAATGTACTCTTGATATCGACTACTGGGAAACCGATGCGGTGCTTTGAGAGAATCGTAGGGTAATCAATCCCGCAAGCCTCTTCCCAAAACTCCTCGAAGAAACGGTGAGCGAGGTCGTAGATTCGGGGGTAAAAGGCAATACCAGCCATATCTACCATCGGAAAGTCGACTCTACGAGTAAGTCTAACCGCCATGAAGCAGACCACAGGCCGCCTGTTAATCAAGCATCCTCGGGCATTGGCCATTTCTTTGCCAAGACCTTGGATAGGTCGGCATCGATTTTAGCATTCCACCAATCACTGCCCTGCCAAATAGCATATCGACCACGAATACCTCTGAGGTCTGCCCCTTCAAATTTACAATTTCGAAAATTTGAGAGATTTAATCTCGCTTTACGGAGATCACATCCTCTGAAATCACAATCATCGAATGCTGATTTCATAAGGTCTGCTTCAAACATTGAAGCTCTCCTAAAATCACTGCTGACAAAATTTCCCTCGGTCATATCGACTCCATCGAGGATAGCACGTCGGAAGTTGGAACGAGGATGGTTCCCTCTTCGCAATAATTCGCCCTTCTTGTTTTGGAAGGACCAATCAATTGGCGTTTCTTCTTCGTCGGTGGCACTGCCCGACATTACCATGGAATCCGCCTCAGTATCGTGAACGCTTGTCCAGATGCGCTCTTCCTTCAGGTGTCAAAACCGAGTATCGGTTCTTTTCCTTCGCGGAAGGCGGTATTGAAAGGAAACCACGTTCCCTAAGCCGATTCAAGTAAAGTGAGAGATTACCAGGCGCTTCTAGCCCAGCATCTTCGAATAAGATTTCAATAACACGTGGAGGGCTATCGTTCACACCTTCTACATCGCGTAAATATTGGATTGCACCTAGAACTTGATCCGGCTTGCGAATCAAACTACAATTTTCAATCAAAGCACGGAATGAAGACCCTCGTTCAGGGAGGCCAGCACCGCGTGCTGCTTCAACAGCGGCTTCAATTGCAAGCTCTCTCGCATTCCGAATGCGTGATAGAGCAATGGACCAAGTATCATCATCACGAACGCGTACAAGTCGCTCGTCCACACTAGACTGTGCGCCAGTAAGGTCAATTTCGACATCACCGGCTCGAATCAAGATTTTTGCTTCATCGTCCATTCCACATCCCTCTGTGGGGCCGACCGGCCTTTCATACATAATCGTTTCAACAGTTCATTTTCTTAGATAAAATGAAACAAATCAGGCTTTTTCATGTACGCAGTACCCCATACATACCCCCTAAAACCACATGTTAATGAATTCCTGTAAGAAATAACGGAATGGCAATCCACATGTATCGGGAAAACCCAAATCACTACGAGCCCGTTTGGGAGAAGGCACTTGAAGGTCGGACGGTTTCCGCAAAACCCCGGGTGATAACATGAGCCGCGTCTCTCCCCTGTTCATCGTAGCCATTCTCATGGTGTCTACACTGCCTGTTACTGTGATGCATGCAAGTGCAGAACAAACTACAATGTCCAATTTCTCAGGCGGCTTTGCCACCGTGGATATCGCACTAAATGGGACTCAATCACACTCTTCTGTAACACTAGATATCCCCCGAAATGTAACGTTTGTTACAGCATCGTTCGATATTGAAATCGATGCGGATGACGATAGTCCGGGCGAGGTTTGGCTTGATATTGATGAGGATGGGGAGAATGAATGGCAATTTACTTCTCCAGGATATGGAGCCATTGGGCATCAGAATGAATTCTATACCGATTCAAGTTATGCTAATATTCAATATACAGGCTCAACAATATCTTCTCCGGGCTTCTATCTTCCTTCAACTTCTACCTTGAAGAGTTCGCAATTCAATGCATCATTCTCTCCCAACCTAGGAGGCGGTTTCTTCGACGTAGGGCAATTGGTTGATTTCACCACAGGAGATGTAGATGGAGATGGCCTTTCAGAAGTAGTCGCTCTTTCAAATGATAACAGTTCTACTGGTATTGGGACCGCGATTACATGGCTTGATTGGAGCACAACGAATGGACATGTAACAAATAATTGGATTTCCACATGTGATAATGCAACATTTCTTTCCATCGCCGATATCAATGGAGATGGCGCAGAAGATGTAGCAGCGTTCGATTTAACCGAAAACCTCGCTTGTATTCATATGTACAATTCCACTACTGGAACTTTCGATTCCAATCAAAATATTTCGACACCTTCGGGACTAATCGCTGGTCTAATTGGAGATCTGACGAACGATGGAATGGCCGATATAATCTCAATTCATGCTTTAGGAACTTTATCCATTCAGCCATGGGCCAATATATCAGGTACTTTTTCCTCCTCCACAACAGAACAAATCGAACCAAATGGAACGAATGGCATTCCAGCAAATCTTGTAAGCCTTCAATATGGAGATTTCTTTGGAACTGGAAACGAGAGCGTTTTGGTATCAGACCATCAAGCCCACTGGACAAATTGGGATTTTTGGTCTGGATATTGGGCCGTTAATCCACTGGTTACCTTCGACAATATCAAACAAAACGAAATAGCGGTAGACCTCGATGGAGATGGTGATACAGATTTCATCGGAGAAAATGACCAGGGTTACGCAATATTACTCAATAATGGAAGCGCATGGGATACAACGATATTCCAATCACAACTCAATTTATTCAATGCTACAATTTGCGATTACAATGGCGATGGAGATTTGAGTGTGATGATTCCATCAGCTGGTGTTAGCGATGGTTCTGCAAGTACCATTGAAGGAAATATTTCCCTTCAAGCCATCAACGCAACGACGGTTGGTAGCATCGATCCCCTCGCCCCTGAACCTTGGTCTTTACCAACTCGAATACTGTGTATAGATATGGATGGAGATAACCATGATGAACAAATTGTGGCTGCAGGAGAATCCATCAAGGGATTGTTCATCGGTGGATGGCACACCACCTCCTTCGATGCAGATGGTGACGGAACTTCCGATGCAACACAAGAAGGGTATGCTGGTGATGGCAGCTTTGGCTTAGATGCAATGCCATTGATAGATTATTACGACGTAATAAGAGATGAAATAGGGCCATTATTGCTCACACTCCCTGTAATTACAGATGATTATGGAATAGAAATGGCCAATATTTCAATCGGTGTTGATTCAACAGGGTTTGGAACTTTCAACCTTTCAGGTCTAGATATTGGATATGATGCATCTTTCCAAGTAAATTACAATCCGCATGCCATTGTTAATCTGACCAATGCAATCAATACACGAATGACAGGAGGGGTGGGAACATTCCCTATCGCTTTGTCATTCAATTCAACGGATTCAGGGCTAATTACGATTACCAATCTAAATGCGATACATACACCAGGTGCTCCAGCAATCTCTCTTCCTATTACTCCAACTTTGGTTCTGAAAGATCTAACTCCATCGGAAGTAACTCTTTCTTGGGACGATATGATTTCTTTCGGAACAGATTTCGTTCGATTCGAAGTGTTCCGTTACAATGCATCTATCGAAGCAATTGATATCAACTCCCCATATGCAATATCGATGGCAAATATCACCGTAGATGATGAAGTATCAATCGGAGTCACATACACATATGCTGTGAGAAGTATACACACCTTCGGTATAACTTCCAACCTCTCAAATTTACTTGAGGTCACCATACCATACCCCGCCCCGCCCGATGCAGTAACAGGAGTAACAGTGGCCGACGTTGATGCTGATGAAGGTGGTTCTTTGATAGTGACTTGGGACCTGCTGCCAGCGTCAAGCCTGCCTTACCCATATGGCATCGATTCTTATGATGTATACTACTCAACCTCAGAATTCAATTCGACGGATAATGCAACTCAGATCGGCTGGGGTAATTGGTATTGGGATACAATGACATTCACAGGTTTAACTGATGGAACAGGATACTGGTTCGCAGTTGTTGGAGAAGATGCGTTTGGAAATTACACCAAGGAAGTGGTCTCAGTAGGGCCAACTTATCCACGCAATGACACCCCCCTTCCTGTTGTAATAGATATTGAAACATCTCCGGTTATTGGCATTGGCCACCCTCTTGATATCGATTTGACCGCATGGGCGGGAGGCATTGAAAATACTCCAGTTGGCTCAGTAACAATAACATTAGCTAATTCTACTGATTCGTGGCTACTCGCAGAGGATTGGTCAGGAGTCCATTCTTCAGACCTTTCATCATTGGGCTCTTGGGCAGCAGACTTGAGAGGCGATGTCACAATTTGGGCCAATTATAGTGGAGACGCTGGTACTGAGCAAATGAGGCCAATTGCCTCAGCATCAACTTCTGTAAACAGGACTGTTACAGTAGATGCAACATTCAGTGCTGCAGAACCATATTACTTACTCGATTGGGATGGAGAAAGCGATGTACGAGTATATCTCGAAGCAGTAAACGCATCACAGGATTACTATCTTGAAGGAACTACAGTCGAATGGACAGTCCAGAATATGACCTCCAATAACAGTACTAGTGGAACTGACTTAATTGTAAATGGATTCTCACAATTCCTCGTTAATTTCCCAGAAGGAGGTAATTTGTGGGTTAATTTGACAGGTCCAAATTGGATCTTAGCGAACACAAATAGTGTATTGATTACCCTCCATCCTTATGGAGTAGTAATCGAAGATAATAGTACAACCAATGATACCGGTAATAATACCACAAATAACACAGATGACCCGTGGGAGCCAGATTCAATTTCTGATTTGGTAATAACTTGTCCTG
>JASLKC010000021.1 GCA_030747785.1 Candidatus Poseidoniaceae archaeon
GGCCTGCAGTCCACGTAGAATACGGCCTCCCTACTGCGATAAATGCTGGTGACGCTATGTTAGCAATTGCATTCGAAGCAATGGCAGTGGCTGAAGGAATTGAAAATGAGCAATTACCATTCTTGGTCAAGAGAATTGGAAGAATGGTCCGAAGAGTTTCCGAAGGACAGCAACTCGACATTGAGTTCGAAGACCGCCTTGCGGTTAGTGAGGATGAATATCTAGAGATGATTCGAGGAAAAACAGCGGTTATGTTCCTTACATGTGCTGAGGTCGGAGCTCATCTTGCAGGTGCAGATGAGGAAGTCATTGCTTGTATGCATGATTGGGGACTCGCTGTAGGAATGTGTTTCCAATTGATGGATGATTTGATCGATGTACTCTCAGATTCTGAAACTCTTGGTAAGCCAAGTGGTAGCGATGTAGCTCAAGGAAAAAGGACACTGATGGTCATTCATGCACTATCTCAATCCTCGAGTCCTGCTAAGGATGACCTTCTTGCGGTTCTAGGTAAGAATGAATCCGCCACACCTTCAATGGTCGATGCAGGACACAGAGCACTCGAAGAATTGGGCTCAATAGATTATGCTCGCCGTAAGGCTGAGGCATACCATAGAGAAGCACATGCATGCTTAGATCGTCTAACTGAAGGCCCAGCGCTTGTAGCGCTTAGGGAGTTAACTGATTTCCAATTACAACGTATTAGTTGATACAATTGAAATCGCTTCGCCGACAGAAAGAGTCCCCTCTTGAATTACTTCAGCATACCATCGTGTGCGGTTTGGGATTATCCGGTGCGAAAATATTGCGTAATTATTGTCGATGAAAGAATCTTGAATTGTTCTGCAGGGAGTTGCATCTCTGGTAATTCTTAGAGTAACATCTGATGTTTTCAATACAGTTCCTTCTTTCAACTCATCTCTGTCGATTCCTCGAATCAGAAGATTCTCACCAGTCGTACCACCATCTATGGGGTGGCCTTCTGCCTGGAGTTCTTCCATAATTTCGGTGCACAGTAAACATACAGCGCGTTGTGGCCCACCGTGAGATGCACGGTCATTTTGCTTATCACCGATACAACCTTCATTCGTAACTCCTAATGAATCAACGCTTGCTTTAGGCACGCCGCCATTCGGGGCAGAAAAAAGGCCCACAATTGAGCCAGTCATCTATTTCACTCTGCGTAGTAGGATTCCGGGTTAGGATCGGGCTTGAGTCCCTTCCTGGTTCGGATTTCACCGACTACCTTAGCGAATAATTGCGGAGGCAGTATCTCGAATCCAATGTTTTCGGAGTTCCATATCGCACGTCCTTGGGATGCTGCTCTGATGTCATTGGAGAAACCAAAGGTTTCTGCAACAGGCAAAGTACCGATGACTGTAGTTACATCGCCATCAGATGGCATGTCTTCGATGATTCCACGTCGATTAGAAATTTCACGGGTGACCTGGCCGAGCCAATCATTTGGTACGCTAACATGTGAGCGCTGCATTGGCTCCATAATGACGGTACGTGCTCGAAGCATTGCACCTTTGATTCCGTTTCGAACCGCTGGAATAGTTTGTGCTGGTCCACGGTGAATTGCATCTTCGTGGAGTTTTGCATCTACTAGGCGAACCATCATTCCCATGACTGGTTCATCAGCGATTGGTCCCTTCTTACAGACTTCATTGAAAGCCTCGATAATGAGTTCACGAGTCTCGTGAAGTCCTTGGATACCTTTGGTATCATTGACTAGAACATTTGTTCCGAAAATCGAGTAAATCTTTCGCATCTTATCTTTGTCCATGCCTAATTCACCGAACTTACGACCTATTTCCTTAGCATCGTTAGGGCGAACGTTTCCATTACCAAAGTGACCATCACGTAGTGCGGCTACTACCTCTGCAGGTAGTGGCTCACATTCCATCATGAATCTGTTGTGACGATTTGGCGACTTGCCTTCAAAGCGGTTACCTCTATTGTTGCCTTCGACAGATTCTCTGTAAACGACAATTGGTGGACTAACCTTGACCTTGATACCTTGCTCCTCTTCTATTCTATATGTTGTAATCTCAAGGTGCAATTCACCCATACCTGCGAGAAGCGCTTCACCAGTTTCCTGATTTGTGCTTACTTGCAAGGAAGCATCTGCTTTTGCTAGGGAGCGAAGTGCGTCGATGAATTTTGGTAGATCTTTCATACTCTTAGGCTCGACAGCAACAGTGACCACAGGGTCAGAGTAGTGACGAATGGCCTCGAACGGAGTGAATTCATTATCACGAGAAAGGGTGACACCAGCAGCAGCGGAACGAATTCCGGTGATTGCTGCAATGTTTCCAGCTACAACAGTTGGCACGGTAATTCTATCTCCACCGACCATCATACTGACTTGTTGTACACGCTCTGACTTTGCACCACCGATGGCATAAACTTGCTCACCTTGGCTAATTGAGCCTGAGTAAATACGTCCTACAGCAACTTCACCAGCATGTGGATCCATCCATATCTTAGTGATCATCATTGCGAGTTCTGCTTCTGGATCGCAGTTAACCATTGCCTTTCCAATTGGACTTTCAAGATCTCCAGTCCAGATATTAGGGATACGATATGGCTGTGCTTCAACAGGGCCTGGCAACTTACTTACTGCCATATCGAGTAGAACTTCGTGCACAGGAGCCTTGCTTGCAAGTTCCTTTTGCTGTTCGTTATTACAATACTCGAAAATATCCGTGAAAGAAATACCGGACTTTGCCATGTATGGGACGGTTATGCCCCAGTTGTGGTAAGCGCTACCGAAAGCTACGGTTCCATCGCCGACAGAGACTTGCCATGCTTTCTTCATTTCTTCAGGTGCAAATTGGCGAATCAATTTGTTAACCTTGGTGATAGTCTCCTTGAATCGCTCCATCATGTCTTCAGGAGTAACTTGTAATTCATTGATCAATCGGTCGACCTTGTTAATGAATAGAACAGGCTTGACCTTTTCCTTGAGTGCTTGTCGAACCACAGTCTCAGTTTGAGGCATTGGTCCTTCAACTGCACAAGCGAGGATGAAACATCCGTCAACTGCACGCATAGCACGGGTAACGTCGCCACCAAAGTCAACGTGCCCTGGTGTGTCAATGAGATTGATGAGGTAATCCGTTCCGTCGACTTCGTGCACCATTGATGCCGATGCCGCGTTAATGGTAATTCCACGTGCGCTCTCTTGGTCATCGAAATCTAGAACTCTACTTTTTCCAGCGAGTTCTTCACTCATCATTCCAGCACCTGCAATCAGGTTATCGGAGAGAGTTGTCTTTCCGTGGTCAATGTGAGCTGCGATGCATAGGTTACGAATTTGAGGTAGGATATGCATTACCTCAGTCGCCTTCTTGATGTTGTCTTCTTTACGGCCCATGCTGAATCACCTGACTCTCGTCGCCCTTCGCCACCTTCAAGGGGTTTATGAAATCGACTCCCCGTAGGGGAGGATATTCGCTGTGCTGGTCTGATTGTAAGTAGTTCAGGCCATACTTACAATGCCAATATTCATCTCCGCAAATATGGCCTTCATGTCCCGATTTAGTGTTTCAAGTCTAACTCTCATTTCAGAAATTCTTACTTTGATAACTTCCTTGGAATTTTCCATTGCTACTTTGAGGTCTTCTTTCGCCTTATGTATCTCAAACATACATGTTCGTAGAGCATCTCGACATTGATTGTGACGTTTCTCAAATAATGTCGTATCAACATTTTCCTTTGCCAACATTTCCTTGCAACGTTTGAATTGGGTATCGATTTTGGCTATTTCTATGGAGTGCTTTGGCGTACGCTTTAGATTGGATTTTAGATGCACTAATCGGAATGCATTGATCCACCACTTTGAAGGGTCCACATGGAACCACTTGTGGCCATTTCGGTAATCGGCCTGGAAGGTGTGGTGGAAGTTATGGTATCCTTCACCGAAGGTTAAGAAGGCTAACCAGAATGAGTCACGGCTCGAGTTATCATCTGAATATGGCTGAGTTCCCCAAATATGTGCAGCAGAATTAATCAAAAATGTGCCATGATGAACAAATACAGTTCTTGCGAGTCCTCCCCATACAAAGCAACCTACTGCAACGGCGAGTCCACCCCACAGATAGCCTAGCAGAGCAGGTAGTACAAATCCAGATAATGCGCCAATTAGGAAAATATTCCTATGTTGCCAGCGTAGTATTTTACTCGCGTTTAAATCTTTTACATTTGCAAAATCATTTGAATGAATATCTTCGTCTATCATTACCCACCCCATATGGGAATACCAGAACCCACGAGATGCGCTATATGGGTCTTCTAATGAATCGGTTTTTCGGTGGTGGTTACGGTGGTCGCTTGACCACTCGATTACCGAGTTTTGGAATGCCCCTGCTCCAAATATTGCATAGAATAGAACAAGAGGCCAACTCGCATCATGTGACCGATGACTGAATAGTCGATGATATCCTACAGTAATTGAGAGGCCACAAGCAAAATACATTGCAATAAAGATGACAAATTCTCCCCATCCTGGCGGCCCGAGATAGAGCCAATGTGCAATGATGCCTACTACGGCGAAAAATGGAACCAATACTAGAAAACTTGAGTTCAGCCAGTTGATTTTTGAAAGACTCCCTACCTCGTCCATATCGAGCGCGTTTTAACGAACCCTCTTGACCATATGGGTCAAGTGATATTGTCAGCAGTACCTTTTGGGACAATATGTAATCAGCGAGCACTTGAAGCAATGCGCTGAACTTCTTCTTTCTTCGCAACAGCGAAGGAAGTAACGTCTCCCTTGGAAGCCTTGGATAATTCATT
Source organism: Candidatus Poseidoniaceae archaeon (assembly GCA_030747785.1). GTDB lineage: Archaea > Thermoplasmatota > Poseidoniia > Poseidoniales > Poseidoniaceae > MGIIa-K1. Next base: position 4,804 of record JASLKC010000021.1, read on the forward strand.
TACAATACATTGCTTCAGGGTGCGCTTGGACTTGGATGTTCCTTGCTGAGCACCCTTTGCAAGATTTGCAAGTGCTACATCTAGGCGTCGTGACGGAGAACTGTCAACAGCCTTTGGTTGGGATACTGCACCGAATTTGATTCGAGTGATCTCTTCCATTGGAGCTGCAAAGCAGATAGCATCAACAAGTGCCTGTAGTGGATTTTCTCCACTTCGCTCTCCAATTTCATCAAGCGCTTCTTCGAAAGCCTTCATTGCACCTTGCTTCTTACCGGTATATTTGCCAGTACGCATGAGTTTGTTGATGAAACGCTCGACGACGGATAGGCGCGCCTTTCCAAACCAAGCGTTAGCATGACGGCCACCAGTATGAGGTGTGCCTACGGTGCTGAGGTTGATGTATGGTGCAAGTCCAGGGTCTCGACAGACCACTGTAGCTGCATCGTACTTACCGAAAACGAGAGTTCCAATTCCTGCGATAGGACGCACCGGAGGGGCTTCCTCTTCTGCTTCCTCTGTGGTGGTGACTTCTTCTTCTTCACTCATCTGAATTTCTCCATCAACGGACTGGCTTCTCTTTTCGGCCACGGACCATCTCATCGAGTGAGACGCCATTGACCTGAATGACCTTGTATCGGACACCGGGGATATCTCCATAGGAACGTCCCATGCGGCCACCGATACCTTCGACCATGACCTCATCGTGTTCGTCGATGAAGTTGATTGCACCATCACCAGGTGCGAATGCTGTGAGTTTGTTACCATTCTTGATCAATGCAATCTTCACAGCCTTACGAATTCCAGAATTTGGTTGCTTTGCTTCGATACCGACCTTTTCGATGACGATACCTGTTGCTTGAGTTGAACCTGCAAGCGGGTCGTGGCGTGCACGAGATTTGAGCATACGCTTCTTGTAACGTCGATCTGACCACCTAAACTTTTGACGGTCCTTTGCCATCTTGCTACCTGCGAACAGTCCACGTCCCATGTATTACACTCCAGTGAAGCAACTTGCCGACCTACCTCCCCTATTTCATGATGCCGATGAAAAAGGAGCCTACAAATAGCACACAGCAAAGCATTCTTGGCGTGCCAATGTTCATGTGGATTCTCCTTTACGAAGGGGTATGGCCTTCAGAGATTTGCTCGGGGCGGCACGCGTCATAAGCGAGCCTACCAGCGTACTGCATGGTATCTTTGATGCATCATTCGCTTCTGGTCATGAATTATTATTATTTGACAATGTGATTGAAGCCCCTTCGCATAAAGTGGCGGTAAACCTACTGACTCGACCACGTTTATGTGAGGCACTTTCTATTGCGCCGGAGGACTTTATTGACCTACTTTGGTGGGCGATGAGCAATCCTGAAGATCCTGAAATGGTAACGGATGCAGCCGTTCTTGAATGCCGACAAAATGAAGTTGACATCACATTATTTCCCATCCCTCATCATTGGCGAGAAGACCGGGGAAGATACATGTCGGCTAGTGTGATTATTGCTGAATACGATGGAGTTCGTAACATGAGTTTTCATCGTCAATTTCTTCGCGACCCCTCACATGTAGTGGCAAGACTAGTCCCACGCCATCTTAGAACGATGACAATGTCCGCTCGCGAAAAAGGCGAAAAGGTACCAATCGCAATAATCAATGCTCCAGATCCTGTGGTTCTTTTAGCCGCAGCAATGTCTTTTGATCATAATTTTGATGAATTGTCAATCGCCGCTGCATTGCACAATAAAATTCATGGTCGCAAATTAGAATTGGTAACTCTACCCAATGGAATTTCGGCTCCTGCAAATGCAGAGTATGTCATGTGGGGCTCGATTACCACAGAAGATGATGATGAAGGCCCATATGTTGACATCACTGGGACCGTAGATGAAGTGCGCCAGGAGCCGGTTATCGAGATTGATGGAGCCTCTCATCGAATGAATCCGATATTCCATGCATTGATACCTGCCGGGTCCGAGCACAAGACACTCATGGGACTTCCAAGGGCGCCAACAATCAAAGATGCGGTGGGTAAGGTGTGCGAATGCCTTGATGTTCACATGACAGAGGGCGGCGGAGGATGGCTTGCTGCTGTTGTGAAGATTAGAGTCAATGCTGAAGGAGATGGCCGTCGTGCAATCGAAGCCGCTTTAGCGGGTCATCGTTCGATGAAAATGGTGACAATTGTCGATGAGGATATCGATATTACCGACCCTGTGCGAGTAGAATGGGCTATGATGACTCGTTGGCAACCGGATAGCGATTCAATTATATTGAGCGGTCAGAAAGGAAGCAGTTTAGATCCTTCAAGAAATGGAGATGGTCTTACTGCAAAGATAGGCATCGATGCAACAATTCCGTGGGGAGCGGATAAGAAACCGTTCACCTCGGTTCAGTGAGGGATTCACATGGACAGTGCAAGCGTCCTACAGCATCCAAGGCGCAATCTTGGTTCACGCCATAGGTCGCAAGCGGACCGTTTCGTCAAGTTATCTCAAAAGGACCCTGCTCGGAAAGCTGAGAGCCTTGCATGGGCCGAACAAAACGCTCAGCAAGCCGTTCTATATGATTTCACAGACGAGAGAAATTGGCGATGTTTAACCAATGTGAAGAAGTTGAGAATGGATGAAGAAGGAATGGCACTTGTGCTTGAGGACTTATTCGTCGTTCTTGGTCGTGATTCAAATCAGTTGGACCAATTGAAGGGAATCGACCATCTCGCTCTTGGTCAAGAACTCCTTGAGGCTGCTTTCATCACAGATTCATTAGAACCTGATAATTGGTATTCTTCACTTAGTGAGGGGGACCTGGAATCATTTAGTGAACGCTGCCAACGTCTTGATTTCACCGATCAAAGAGCCAATATCATTTATGGAAGGCGCCTCGAACGTCTCCGCAGTGAAGGAAATGAAGAATTATTCATTAAATTGGTTAAGCATTTACTCGCCCATAGGCCAGCAAATCACGAATTATGGATGGAATTGGGGCGTCTTCATGAAAGAAGAAATGAGATTGATCAAGCTTGGTTATGCTATGACCACGTCCAACAAATAATGCCAACAAAATCTGTGCGTGATGAATTCCTTTCACGCCTGAAAGGTGCAATGGATGGAGAGGAAGCAAGGCCTTGGTCCGGTCCTTCACTTGAAACGCGTTCTGATTTCCTCGATAGAATGAAGGTATTATCCTCAACCGTTACCGAAGTTCCAATTCAAGAGCCGGTCGAAGAGGAGGAAATAGTTGATTTAGATTTGAAGCGACTTCAAGATTTGATTGCTGCTAAAGAAGGCGCTGAAGCATTTTTCCTTGCAAGGTCATTGCTTACCAGTGGTGAAACTTGGGCTGCAGAGTGGATGGAAAAGGCGAAGGAATTACTCTGAATATTCAGGTAAAGTCATCATTTCGCTTAAGCGGTCCGTCCATATTTCCGCACTATCATCATCTACACAAGAAGAGCATAGTGCTGCTAGCATGGCATCCTCTATTTGTGCGGGGTTGTTCAATAAATCCGCAAATAAATCTACTCTATCTAATCGCTTAGCAAGCATTAGCAAAGCGCGTAAATCTGGTCTCTCCTCACCCGAATACCCCTCTGTGGTATTCTGAATACACCACTCTAGAACTCCATAGACATCCTCGGGATGAACTGCTAGCGTATGTGCTTCATCATCTATCGATCTTGGACTGGCAGCTAAGACCTGGTCGGCCATGCGCTCAGCTTTCTCATCGATGAAATTTGATGATACTTCGACAAATATTGCACCGCTTTCTACCGCCAATTCAACTTGCTTGGCAATCATAGAGTGGGCATGGGCATTGAATGCATTTCTTGCAGCATCATACATGTGTCCAAATCCAAGATATATTCTAGCAGCCTGTAGCCTAGAAATCGCTACAGTTTCGTGAGCATGCCCACCATGTCTACTTATTTCTCCATGTACTTGGAGTGCCATCAAGGATTCATCAACAGCAAGATGGAATGCGGCTTTATTGAGTAATGAAATATCGTGGTCCCTACTTGCTTTTGCTACTGATTTAAGCCTAGTTTCCGCCCATGCGAGGTCATCACGTGCGCCTTCAGTATCTCCTTGCTCGAAGAGCACTAACCCTCTTTCCATACGGAGTCGCCCTTCTAATGCTAAATCTCTAGTTTCAGGATTTCTAGCAATTTCTAAGGCACTCTCAATTTTTTCGAGTGAAATAGTTCCATCTATTCTCGCACTTACTAGTTCTAGAGTAGCAGTTTCAGCCTCACTCATTCTATCTGCGAGAAACTCGACGATGTCACTGCCCATTAGAAGACCGAGTTCTGCTACTCCAAGCCAACTTGTCCAACCCATTTTCTCTAGGAGTGGCTCAAGTTCTCTTTCACCATCATCATAAGCATGAATAATTGATTCAGGATTCATGATGACCGCCTCTTTATTCCGGCTAATATATTGATGAATGCGCTTTCTGCAGCAACGCGTTCACAACGGCCACTCCATCCTGCAGCACCATCGTGTCCGCCACCATCTCCTCCAAGTTTTTCAGATAATTTCTCCATCAACCTTCCGAGATGCACTCCCTCGATTGTAGACGATCTTGGTGCTCTTGCAGTAAGACGAGTTTCTCCATCACGATTACGGCTGACAAGTGCTACTTCAGCCCCAGCTTGAACAAGTAATCCAGCGACTCTACCTTCGTGAATCCCAGCGTAAGTATGCACTAGGTTCCAGGAGCCAGCATCGGTCATCTGATTTCTTCCTAATGCTTTCATTATCGCTCCACGGTCACTTGCAGTCATGGAGTCCTGTTGTATTTCTTCAATGAATTCTTGGTATTCAAATCCAGCGCTGTCCATCATGTTAGCACCTGCTTGCAAAGAATCAGCATCCGCATGTTTGAATCTAGCAGTATCTGTTATCAATCCGGCGAGAAGCAATTTTCTAACTTCATCAGAAAGTGATTCTGGAGAGTATTTTTGTAAATATGAAAAAATTATCTGTGTTGTAGAGCGAACTGGAATTCTGAATTCTAAATCGCTATCAGAGAATTCCCAATCACATGTATCGTGATGGTCGATTACGCAGATTGGTATTCCCTCGGGTATCTTTACGCCAGTTTGGCTCTCTGCAGCAGCATCTACGATAATTATTCCACCAATGTTATTGGGCCACGATGGAGTTTCCGAGATCTTCCTAAATGGAGCTCCAGTTTCTTCGCATAATCGTGCTGCAAGCCTTCCAAGATGTAGCCCACATGCCATCAGGGATGGATGTGAGGATGCAAGTGCGATTGCGGAACCGATTGTATCCATGTCGCCATTACGTCCAGTAAGTACAGGAACTGCACCACGAGATATGGCTCCATCAATCCAAGCCTTGAGTTGGTCCACCGTTCATCCCTCTAGTGCCGCCTTAAGTTGGTCATAGGTGGAAATTAGTTCGGCTTCTTTTGCTGAAATTGTCTTTAGTGCTTCCTTTAATTGTTCTAGAGTTGATTCTAAATCCAGTTTCAACTGTTCTCTATCTTCAACTTCAACCAATACGGCACCCATTTGACGATGCAGTGCTAGATCCTCAGGTTGAGAATCCACAGCCGCAATAGTTCCTTCTAATTCACGAACTTGTGCATTGATCTGTGCGACTTGTTGGCGCGCGTTTTGCACTTCTGCGACAACCATTTGCAATGCCTGTGCTTGTTCCATTATCATCCCTCATTACACGGTGGTTGAAGAATCCATCACATCGATTACCCTTCGGGCGATTACGAGTGATCTCATCCTGGTATTCCAAATCGCACGAATATCACGTGCTCTGGGTTCTTGTAAATCCATGGTGAATGAATCACCATCTAGACTGATTTCTTGTTCAGTCGAAAGACTAGCAGCCAATGAATTAGCGTGTGGAGAATCCACCCTCAGGCGGATAGCCCACATTTTACTCACTCCTCTTCGTCGATCTCGCCTGCAACAAGTGCACGCTCGTATTCGACGGCAGCCTGTTGTGCGATATATGCCATATCAGCGGTGGTTGCACCTTCTGCATTACGACGAATGATTCTGTTATTGGTGTCAGATGCACGGGTATAGGGTTCCCATGCTCCACCAGCGAAGGTATGTCCACACTTGCCACAGGACCAGATGCCCACCGACTGGCGAGCTACCTTGCGGTACTGGCATACCGGGCAGGTATACTTGGAATTCTTCTTCTTCAATGCCATGCCTGCATTGCGGCGTACACTGACACCATAGCGTGCGCCAAAACGACCGGTAATGCCTGCCTTTTGTGTTCGCTTTGCCATGTTCATTCCTCCTTGGAGTTGACGAGAGCAGCGAGTTCAGCACAGCGGGACTGTGCGACATCGAGGATCTCAGCGAATTCGGCCGGCGTGAAAGTTCCCTTTAACCCCTTCTGAAGGGAATGCAGATGTCCCTCATCACCTAAGGTGATGTGGATCCTCTCATCTCCACCGAGTTCTTCCTCGTCATTAGCATCGAGAACATAGCGTCCACCAACACGGGTAAAGGAACACATTGTTGGTGTCATTGAAACTGCTAATGGGTAATCCTCTCCGATGTCAAATCTTTCAGCAGGAACAGTAGAAGTTCGCAGTGCTGCGATGGCACCAAGTGCACATGCATCGAAGATATTTCCCTTATCGGAAAGTACGTGGATATCAATCATCACTCCGAGAACCTTCTCGCCAGGGATGATACAAAGAGCATCCATATCGATACATCCCGACTCACGAATACCACGGTCAACAACTCTTCCGAGTTCGATTGATTGTGGTGAAGGGGGTCCAGGTTCATACTTTCGTCCAGCGACTGGGCGGAGTTCTGCTCCACACATCAGTGAACCCTGTGCGGGGCGGTCTGGCCATGGAGTTCGAACTTCGAACTTTACTCCAGCATAGATAATTGTGTCACCCCAAGTTACCTTTGCACTACCTTCAGCATTGTAGAGGCAGTCGGTCTCTAGGGTAATATCACGTGAATCCCAACGGCCACGGCCGTCGATTCTTTGGTCAGCCTCTGCGAGTTTTGCTAACTCTTGGCGCAGTAGAGAAGGAACAAGTTCGACCATCAAGCCTCACCTCCGTTCTTCTCTTCATAGCGGCGCTTGAGGGCATCTACCATGAGTACATGAATTTCTTTTGCGGCCTTCATATTGTATTCAAGGCAGGTGTTGAATTCTTCGACCGAGAGGTCGCCATCCATCTGAAGGAATGCGATTTCACCGGTTGTTGGTAGGATTCCCATGGGCAAATCTGCCTGTCCATAGTTATCCTCTGCTTTGTCGAGGTCAAGAACGACAATATCCTCGACCTTTCCACTTGCAACACCGACGATTAGATCTCTCATTGGTATTCCAGCATCTGCAAGAGCAACTGCTGCTGCTGTGATTCCGACACAACGAGTTCCTGCTTCAGCAGCTAGAATCTCGATTTCGACACGAATCTTTGAACGTGGGTAACGCTCGACTAGAACTACAGATTCTAGAGCTTCAGCGGTGACTTTGCTAATCTCTCGTGAACGGCGATTGTATCCAGGGCGGATTCTATCGCTTGTAGAGAATGGTGCCATATTGTATCGGACGTCTATTACAGCGCGGTCTTGACGCTGAATCTTACGTGGATGTGCTTCCATTGGACCATATACAGCACAGACTGCTACGTTGAGTCCGTGTTTGACCCATGCTGAACCATCAGCAGCAGGTAAAACCCCAGCCTCAACTTCGACTTCTCTCATTTCATCGATAGCACGACCATCTAGTCGACTACCGTCTTCGTTTAGTAATTGTATATCTCCGTATCCACCCATCAGGCAACACCTCCTGGTGCATCATTCATGATTGCCTCAAGCGAGGCATCAAAGGTAGCCCTGTGGCCACCATTGCGAACTAGGTCGAGGACCTGCCGCATGAAGGAGACGCCAGCAGCATCTCCATCAACCCATACTCTGCCGTTTTCTCCCACAATAATGCGGCAGTCACTAGCTTCTTTCAGGGCTCTAAGAGTTGAATCTCCATCACCACGTAGGCGGGAGATATGGTTCATGCTAATCTCGGACATCATTCCTTCCTTTAGACGGCGAAGTCCGACACCTTTCATGGTGAGTACGACATTGTGGGCCTCATCGACCTCTTGGACACGAGCGAGCATGACATCGCCAACATCCATGTGGATGCGGGCTGCACCGAACTCGACCTTCCATGGGGCAAGAGACATCGGTAGTAATCCATTGAATGGACCATTGACATCTGCGAACCATAAATTGTTGCGCACACTCTCTACGACTCCTATTACAAGGTCGCCAGATCGTGGCATGTATGCAGCATTAATCGGGTCAACCGATACTGTGCCGTTTAGTTCCTTAACCCACCCGAGTCGGGTGGCTATGATATTCTCTCCCTGTGATAGGGTTCCTGTTCCTGCTCGTACTCCGGTGGAGGCCCCGATGGCCTCACCAGGAGTCACTAGGCGCAGCTCGGCGCCTGTTTCCGCTCCTGACATTCTTTTGTCTCCGGTCCGGCCGACCCGCCAACCCATGATAAAGCAGCCGATTGAAGGTAATGCTCAGAGTTCCTTCACTTCACTTCCGTGTGCAGCACCTTTCACCTTTCCAATAAGGCTTTCAGCCATGCCCGGAGGGCATTCGATAATACAGGCCCAATCGCCATTTGATAACCACTCTTCTTTGTCTAAGAATGTACGAAGAAATTTGCTGACTGCACCATAGCCTGAACCGGGCACACGAAAAGCAATTCTTGCTGGTTCAAATGAAAGAGGAATCAATGGCCTGAGTGCTTCAATCGCTTCCTTGACCTGAACCTCTAATCGCTTGAATGGATCAATGGAGAATCTACTTTCCTCCAGTGCGAGTTCAATTCGAGTAAGAGGATGTGGTGTTTTTGCTCTTGGATCAATAGCAGTAGAGTGAATCTCGTGAATAATTTTCTGCTTTTTCTCATCGACCATAGATTTACGTTGATTAGTAGTTAGTTGGATGCTACCCTTTTCGAGAATCTTAGTGGCTATTTCAGTAATATCCTGAGTACCAAATGTATTCTCAATCGCCTCTTCAGTAGGGCGGTCGCCGCCCCTAGCATCATGCCAAACTTCGTCTGTAGCAAGAAATTGATCAATATTGACATCACTAGGGTTGGCTTTGAATTTGTCAACCAATTCGGGGTCGCAAAGAACTTCGAAACGCTTGCCGCCGTACTCCCATCGAGCAAGGACAGCAGCGTCTAGGCTTACCATGACCCAGTTCACTCCTCAAGTGGCTTGAGTCTGTCGATTTGCTTGTTGACTTCAGAACGGTCTAAGATACGGTATCCCTCACCATCGATAACTGAAACTTCAACAGCATCACGATTAAGTTCCTGATCGTTAGCATTACGGAGAGCTTCAAGCCCAAGTTTCATCGCAGCATTGAGTGTCAGATTCTTTTTCCAATTCTTCTCAAAGTATTCGATAACGGTATTGCGGCCACTACCAATAGCTCCTGCATGATAGGATTGGTATGCTCCAGAAGGATCGGTCTCAAACAAATGAATTCCATTATCATCAACGCCGCCAATTAGCAAAGCAGTACCAAATGGCCTCGAACCGCCATATTGAGTAAATGATTGCTTAAAGTCACAAATTTTCTTTGTTAAGATATCAACTGGTACCGATGCAGCATAAGTGATTCTGTTGATTTGCGCTTCTACTCTTGCACGTGCAACTAATTGGCGTGCATCTGCAACCAGGCCTGATGTAGCGATTCCTACATGTCCATCGATTTTGAACATCTTCTCGATGGATTCTGGAATAATCAAGCGGCTAGCGATTCTCTTATCGCAGACCAATACTACACCCTCGCGAAATTTCAATCCCGCAGTGGTCGTACCTCTCTTTACAGACTCTCTCGCGTATTCTACTTGGAATAAACGTCCGTCTGGGCTGAAGGTTGTAATTCCGTGGTCATATCCTCTACCGCTGGGTTGCATGTGTGCACCTATGCCCGCTGTCTAGGCCGGGGTCTTATCAACCTTGGTGGGGTGGGGCTACCGTGAAGGTCGCAGTTCTATCTAGTGGTGGTAAGGACAGCACAGCAGCATTATGGTGGGCTCAGTGCAAAGGATGGGAGATTAGTCACCTCATCACTATGATAGTTGAGGGCGACGATTCATGGATGTTCCAGATTCCTGGCACATCACTTGTGGAACAACAAGCTAAGTTATGTGAAATCGAGTGGGTATCCGTACCAACTATGGGAATTGCTGAAGAGGAAGTTGGAGATCTTGAGAAGGTTCTTTCTTCTTTGGAATTAGATGGTATTGTTGCGGGGGCACTTAGGTCAGATTATCAGAAGACTCGGATTGAATTAATGTGCGAGCGCCTGCAAATCAAATCATTCACCCCACTTTGGCATCAGCCGAGACTAATACACATGCGAGGATTGGTCGAAAATGGATTTGAAGTGATGATTACCGGAGTTTCTAGCGAAGGACTAACCAGTGAATGGTTAGGTCGTATCCTCACTCCTGAATATCTAGTAGAATTAGAGTCTCTTGCAGCGAAATATAGATTTCATGTAGATGGTGAAGGTGGGGAATATGAAACCTTGGTTATTGCCGGACCACACATGAATGGCCGCCTTGAAGTTGAATTCATTTCCCATTGGGATGGTGTTAGAGGTCACCTCGAATTCACAAGGTGAAGGTCCGCGGAATGTTCATGACCTCCGCACATGGGGCCTTACAACATGGCATTCTGTCCACTCGACTACCGCTACGGCTGTCAGGACTTCAAAGAGATATGGTCCGAACTCGGCCGCCACCAGCGCCAACTCGAAGTTGAGAGGGCACTAATATGGGCTCATATGCAGATGGGAAGAGTTTCTGCTGATGATTATGCAATCGTAGAAAAGATTGCAGTTCCTTCCATTGTCACCAAGGAAAGGGTGAGTGAAATCGAGGCGGAAACACGTCATGATATCATGGCCCTCACCAAGGCGATGGCCGAAGCAGCAGGTGAGGCTGGCTGGTGTATTCATCTCGGTGCGACTTCCAATGACATTGTCGATACAGCTGTAGCGCTTCAGTTAAGGGATTCAATGATTCTTCTACGAGAGCAATTATGCAATTTGATTGCTGTTACAGCGGATCTTTCAGAAAGAGAAAGAGACACTGTCATGTTGGGACGAACCCACGGTCAAGCAGCAGTACCCATTACATTTGGACTGAAGGCTGCAGTTTGGGTAGATGAGATGCGCCGTCAACTCATACGTTTGGATGAAGCCTCTCCCAGAATTGCAGTTGGAAAGTTCCTCGGCGCAGTTGGAACCGGAGCAGCCCAAGGTGAAGGCGCACGAGAATTGCAGAACCTAATCCTCACGCATCTCGGTCTTGGAGTACCACTTGCAACTACTCAGGTCGTAGGCAGAGACCGCTATGTCGAATATGTTTCCTGGCTTGCTAATGTCGCATGTACTTGCGAGAAGGTATTACAGGAAATTCGAAATCTTCAGCGCAGCGAAATCGCAGAGGCAGGAGAAGGATTCGATATCAAGAAACAAGTCGGCTCATCGACTATGGCACACAAAAAGAATCCAATCAAGAGCGAGAATGCATCGGGCCTTGCTAGAATTGTGCGCTCATTCATTATTCCAACTTATGAAAATGCATTATTGTGGCATGAAAGAGATTTAGCAAATTCCAGTAGTGAGAGATTTACTCTCTCCCACGCATCTGCACTATGTGAGGATGTTATCGCTAAGACTGCAAATGTGTTGACCAATCTTTGGGTAGACTCCGATAGAATGCTAGCCAACATCGCCAGCCAAAAGGGCCTGGTTATGGCTGAAAAGGTCATGATTGACCTAGTCGCACATGGAATCGGCAGAGATGAAGCACATGAAATTCTACGTAGTGCTTCCTTTGAAGCCATTGAAAGCGGTGAAGAATTAATTGATGTATGTTCGCGAACTCCTGCAATTACTGCTTGTTTTAATGCTGAAGATCTTGAAGTTATGTTTGACCCAGCGAATCACGTAGGAGTATCTGGTGAAATTGTCGATGAAGCGGTCGCATTAGCCCGCGCAGCAATTGAGTAATATTACTCTGAAGTTTCAATTCTCTCTTTCTCGAGAGACTCGGCTTGAGACATTGCTAACCTTACCAAAATAATTGCTATCCCTGCACTTAGAGTGAAGGCAATTCCTACTGTTTGACTCATATTGTACCATAATAGAATTACACCTCCTATGGAGAAGTAGGCAATAACTTGGCATAAAGCCGATAATCTCTGAAGAATAATATGTGAATTGGTTCCAATAGCTTCTGAGTATTCGATAACATATGTATGAATCATGAAATAAACCGCCTGGAAGGGAAGGCAAATTGCAATAAAAATTAGAGCAATTTCTCTAAAATTTTGAGGGTCTTTATTCTGTTCAATTCCTTGAAACAGCATTACCGCTGTATTAGTACCTAGTAAGGCGGCCATTATCGTCCAGCGCTTATCAGTAAAACTGGCCTTTGCCAACTCTACCTCGAGCTCGGATTCATCTAGTTGTGGCCCCATCCAAACACCGTTCGTATTGGTGAAGGGTTTCTATGTTGTGTATGATGAATAGGTCAAGAAGCATGGTTGCTTAGAACATCTGAATTGCGAGAATTATGCCACCAGTTAATGTTGCAGTTACCATTAGTAAGACAATCATCATGTGAGGACCATATTGATTCTTATCTTCAAGTGCAGTTCCAAGAACTCCATCTTTTGCTACTGCTGCAAGCATTCCACCTTCGACTTCATCAAATTGTGGAAGTGGTCGGCGGGGAATTCTTTCCCCGTCAATTAGTACACTTACGTCGCCCATATACTGCCTATGGGGGGATGGGTCATATGGGTTGTTATGCGCAATTGCTATGCCCTATGCCCTTTGTATCGATTTCATGCAGGAGCCAACTGTATCCGATATGAGTATTGCTGATGAGCATATTGTAGTTGGACCAAAGGCAACTGTCGTGAGTGTTGCCTCACAACTTTCAACTGATTCTGGTATTGCAGTTCTTGTAAAAAAGAAAGGTGGAAATGAAATTCAAGGAGTAGTCACGGTAAGGGATATTCTTTCGATAATCAGTGAAGGAAAAAATCCTAGCAAGATGAAAGTTGCGAAGTTAATGCGTACAAATATCATCGCTTTAGACAGTAAAACCCATCTTTCCAAAGCCCTTGACGTCATGCTTGCAAAGAGACCGGATGCTCTGATAATTGTAGATGCGAACGGCGACTTCAAAGGTTACTTCTCACCGTCGGATTATCGTGATGCAACACGTAGACTAGAAGCGCATCAACTGATGAGTGTGCGATTAACACGATCAAAGAAAGTAATTGCTAAGGCTGCAGCTGAGGAAGATCCCCCCGATGAATTGCTCGATCTACTACTCGGAGGAAATGATGATGATACCGATGCGGATGAATTACTCAGCAATATCACTCTATGAGAATCCTCATCTACCATTGACAAGGAGGTAATTTCATGACATCATGGTCTCATGAACTAAATGGACAATCAATTCACTTGGCAGTTGAAGGTTCATGCGGTGGGACAACTATTGGTCTACAATTGGCGCGACAAGTGATCGAAAGCGGCGGACGAGTAGTCTGGGTTGCGCCAGAGATGCCAGATGGCCTCAGATTTTCACAAATATTCGATGAGATACCACTTGTCGCTTCTTCGAGATTTCATGCTATGAATCTCGTAGGAGCCTTAGATATCGCATTTAGTGAATTGAAAAGGGCAACATCGGCACTACCTGGGGTTGAACTTGTCGTATTGGATGATTACTGTCCCGATAGTGGGCGCATGCCGAAAGACGTAATCGAAGGAGTAAATTCTTTGATAGCAGATGTGACTTGGGCTACCTTGTTGATTTCTAAAGGTGGCGAATCTATGGATGATGCTCCCCTAAGAGCTAGGGGTGCTAAGGAATTACAAGTGGATACTATCTGGCTTTTAACCCGTCCCGGAAGTGATTCAAAACGCATAATGCATCTCGATGATGAGAAATTCAATCTGCGCCTTACTGAGGCGGGGTTTGAGGAATAATCACTCTTCTTCGCCGAGCAAAGCAGCCATTTCTTCAAGCGCTTCTAGGCTTGGTTCATCGAACTGCTCGGGCTTTTTTGCCGCTCCATCCATAATATCTGCACCAGCAATTGCAGGTTCAGCATCCGCCTTAGCTTGTGCTAGATTTGCCCTGCCTCTATTTGTCAAGAACCATAGCATTCCAACGAAAGAAATCGCTGCAACAATGGAAGTAATCTCTGTAGTAGTAAGGCCCATGTTTCATTCGCAACCACTTGAGACCTTTACCGTTTATGCTCCCCAGTCCAATGGCCTTGCCAAATGTCTTCTAGAATCAGACGGCGGTTCTACCCACCCAGTAATCGGAATCTCTCTATCGGTTTGGGTCCACGTATCCTCCATAATCGACTTACAAACGGAACAACGAATTCCCTGACTAGAACCCATGGACTTCATTCTCTTTCCACAACATAGAGGCCTCTCACGCGATGTAGATTCTAGGACTTTTAGCAGTTCTAAGTGCCACATGCCTTCGAATAACAATCCATTGAATTGGATTTTATCACCAACATTCAACCATTGTGCAATAGTATTGACCTCGCCTCCTTGTTTGAAGGCAAGAATAGAATTGTTGATTTCAATATGTCCTCCTTTCATCTCACGTAAGTCGTTAACGACAGTTTCCATTTCCGACTGCAGATGGTCACCACTTGCCTGATTGGTCACGAAAATCCGATGGGCACTAATTTTACCAGTTCCCTCTGCCTCAATCAAGATCTTAGCAGCCTTCTGTGCTGTGAGTAAGTCTCTTGCTCTCACTCCAAACATCACTGGACATGCGCCCCTCGGAGCGATTAATCCCCTCTTAGTGCGAGGGTCGCGGCAAAGGAATGTACCCCCCATAGAATCGACTTCAGTGAGGGCTTGCTCTGAAACTATTCTTTCACCATCTCTCCAGGCAATACCCTCCCAAGTGACATTATTTTCACGCCATGCACAAGCAGCCGCAGCACCGATTCTCCCATGGCCGCCCCATTGAATACCGCCTTCGATGAATGATGTTTCACCACGTACAGCATTCCAGTAGTGTTCCTCATCAGGTTGTTTGTCGAATAGTACCATGCCAGGGTCTGCTGGATGTTGGTCACGTTCGTTATGATTTGATGAACTTACAGTACCTGCTAATGGAGCAATATGGTCATCCCAATAATCGTCCAACCATTCGACAATTCCTTCTTCGGGATGGATTTCGACAGAAAGTGCAGCATTTCCACGGGTCCTTCGCGCAGCAAATGGCCACAATCTAACCAATCTTGGTTCACCATGTGAACAAGGCAATGCTTCCAATAATTTGTGGAACTCGAATGTAGTACACCCTCCTTCGAGGTGATCAGTATCATCGAGACCTAACCACATATTCATCCCACTGGATTGAAGAGGTCTCCTTCATCCCCTTCTAGAATTCTATCGATTACGCTTGCAAGTCCTAAGTTTTCGTTTACTTTGAATAAACGGGCCCCTACTGCCCAACCTGCACCCATATCTGAATAACGGTCACCAACCATCAGGTCAAGAGGATGTATTGGTTTGGGTTTTTCACCCCACCAGTCTAGACTTGTATGTGAAACATCTCTGATGATTTCGCTCGCTTCATTTAGCATTCCTGGATGGGGCTTACGACAACGACAACGGTCACGATATCTATGTGGGCATGAGAGGATGACATCGATGACTCCCAATTCCTCTTGGAGCGCTGAATGGACCTCAGTGAGTACTTCAGGACCCCACTTGC
The DNA here is from genome assembly GCA_030747785.1 of Candidatus Poseidoniaceae archaeon. Taxonomy (GTDB): domain Archaea; phylum Thermoplasmatota; class Poseidoniia; order Poseidoniales; family Poseidoniaceae; genus MGIIa-K1. The sequence continues at coordinate 20,655 of JASLKC010000021.1, forward strand.
CACGCATTACAGCTGATTGATTTGTTGTAATAACTATTCTATATCCCGCCTCACGCAGGGATTGAATTGCATCTGAAGTACCTTCGAGAATAACGAGTTCTTCCTTTGAATTAATGTATTCAGGAGATCCGATATTTAGAACTCCATCCCGGTCTAAGAATGCAATTGCGCCATTCCAGTCCGCGTCCATTGGAGGCAGGTTGATCTCGACAAGCGGCCCCTCCATATTACCCCGAGAGAGGAACTGGTTCAAGTCTATTCAGGCGAAGGACTTAGGAGAATTGCTATCTGCGAAGTATTCATGGCGACCGATTTATTTGTCGATAGGTCCGTCGCAACCATTCTAGGTGCTATCGGATTATTGCTCCTAGGTGCGGCTTGGAAATCACGAAGTGGCCGTCTAGAACCAATCGCACCAATCGGCTGGCTGCTAACCGGTTTTTACTTCTTTAATGAGACACCATTCTATCTTGCCAAAGAGGATCCAGTACTCATGGTGATGAGTGCAGCCTGCTTACCTGGAGCGATTGCTATTGCCATGTGGGAGCGTAAGGAAAATAACGAAAGTCAAGTGAAAGCACTTCGCTGGTTCAGAGGTGCGATTTTCGCTGCAGGATTCCCCTACCTTCTGATTGCCCATGTACCTTGGCTCAGTGTATTGGCAATCTGGTTTGTTGCATGGCAATCTGGCCTATTCCTGCAATGGAGTGGTTCTGGAGAGATTCAGCTTGGTGAGACATATGTACAGTATGCTGATGGAACTACTGTTGAATGGAGCGCATGGGAGGGCAATCGCTGGTTTCTCACCGAAGAGATGTCAGAATATTCATTCTCCACTGAATTATTAGGGGCAGATGGTACATCGATAGGAATTAGTTTCGTTCTAGCTTGTACAGCAATCCAGAGCATGATTATCTTCGTTGGAGCAATTTCAGTTCTTGAGGTTAGCTGGAAAATGAAATTCCGTGCGCTACTGATTACACTACCACTGATTCACATACTCAATTTATTCCGCAATGCTGGCTTGATATGGTTGCAGGGTGTTTATGTCGATTGGAGATATCTCGGATTTACAATTTTTGAATTTGGCCACGCATATGCATCTAGAGTGGTATCATTGGGAGCAATGTTCCTTCTCGCCCTAGTATTATTCGATATGTTGCCGCAAATGCACAGACATGTGCTTACTCTACTCCGTCCACTCGGCTTGTCACCGGGTAAGCGTTAATCGAAGAGATCCTGTACTGTTACGCTTTCAGAAGGTACTTCGACCGGTCCAAGGTCAAGCACTGGTGGAACGATGGTGTCATTACTCGAGTCGTCAATACCCAACATGCTATCCTGCATTCGCTCCATTCTCTTCTCATCTTCCCATGGGGTTGAAGTGGACTGGCGACCAGTTCGTCCGCTGGCCATCATGTAACCGAGAATTGTAATGAGTACAACACCCAAAATACCGGCCGTAGTATAGATAATATCATTGGGAACCGATGCGATAATATCGGAATTATCTCCAACTCCATCACCATCGGTATCTACAGATTCAGTAGGGTCATCTGGGAATTCATCCTGTGCATCTGGCGTTCCATCGCCATCTCTGTCAAAGGCATCAAATGTGGTGCTGCAGGCTAAACTTTCGCGATTTACTTCATTGGAATCGATAAATAGGTCGCCATTTCGGTCAACTGCGAAAAGGTCAAACTCATTCTTCCAAGCAACATTGCTCATTTGTTCAATGCTAACTCTATCCGAGCCAAACTGCTCCCAGATTCCAGTAAATTCATTATCGCATGAGCAAACCTCTTGCTTTACCTCAGCTACCTCAATTACCCCATCATCATTAAGGTCGATTTCATCGAACATGTCTTCTGTATCTCCAGCTTCGTCACGTGTAATATCACCATCTTTGTCAACATCGAATTCCTCGAAGAATTCTAGCGCTATTTCATCACAAGGGATGATAACAACATCTCCGGGGTCAGGGTCGGGGTCTGGCCCAGGTCGCGGGAAGTCGAATTCTTCCCAAGTTGCAATAATACCTATGTCGTCAATATCGGATTGTGCAGTGAGTGTGATATCTATGCGGCCTTCGCCAAACCACCAGAATAGGTTCTGATTTGGCCCCTCTCCATCGTCCTCAGGCTCAAATTGACGACCCATGCCGCCACCTTCGAAGATGATATCATCTCCACCTTCGTAGTCTGAAATTAGTAGAACGTCTCCCTCTCCACCCCATGTATTGATTTGGATATCAGTTGCACTATCCTCAATTTCGATAAAGAAATACAATTCATTTCCTTCAGGTGCGATAATTCCTTCAACCGCTTCATCGTTGAAGAGTTGTATTGGCTCTCCATCATATTCCCAAACATATCTATCGGCAAAAGATGCAGTAATAGTTACTGCACTGAATGAATGTTCAGAACCAAGTAGAATATACCAACGTCCCGGAGTGGGATCGTTGAATTTGATACTATCACTAGCGCCAGGTGCTGCAGAGTGCTTGTCATGTGTTGTCCATGTAGGATAGGACTCAAGTCGCATGAATAGCGAGGCATCTCCATCTCCACCATCAAGGTCAACTTCTAGCCTTTCAGTATCGGTTGGAGTATCGATGTAGAACCACTGGTCTAGGCCTTCATAGCCCGAAAGTGGCCCATAGCCCACTCCAGCAGTCAATTCAATTGCGGCTTCAGGAATTGTATTATCTGGAGCGAATGTGAAATCAGCAATAATCGTAACTTCTTTGCAACCTCTCCACGAACTAATTGCTACGTAATAGATGCCAATTTGGGCGTCGAAAATATTTACCTGTTCATCATTACCCATATTGGATGAATAATCAGAAGTAGGCTGTTCACGCCCATTTGGTGCGTTTACAACATCGTTTATCCATCCGCCATCATTTGTGTTAGGAAGTACCTTCCAAGCAATACCCAAATCGCATTGTCCATTTCCGCCATATGTTCGGACTTTCAGATTTGAAAGATTCTCAGTTACATCGACATAGTAGTAAGTTGGTCCATTCTGGTTCGATGCACCTTGGCCTGTTACTGCGATTCCATTATTCAGTTGAGTCAATTCCTCAAGTGGTGGTGGCTGTGGTGCTTCTTCCCAATAAGCATGGATATCCATATCTTCAAAACCTACATCGCTTCTAATAGTCATCCACCAGATTCCTTCAGTTGGCCATTCCCAAGTACCATATGAATAAAATCCGTATGAATAGAAATTCTCGGAAGTATCATCATGATCCCATTTTGTAGGAATATGGTCTACAGCGAAATAGATTTCAACTTCAGGAAATTGTCCATCATCTTCGTCAAATAGACCACCTGAATATGCTTCTATCGAGAGATAATTTGTATTCTCTGGTATCTTCATGAAGAAGAGCAGGGTATCTCCCGCTTCAGCGCTTATTGGGTCGGCAAATTCACCGCTAAATAATTCCACAGCTTGAGCAACAATTGTTCCATCTGGCATAACCCATGCAGCACCTGATATTTCCCCAAGACGGGTGATTTGGTCCTCAGTAGCCCATCCCTCACCTTCAGGGAAGTTCCATTCTGAGAGAATACCTGATTCAGTTGTAATGATTACATCATCCAATAATCCGCGTAAATGGTTACAATCACAGCCAGCACCCATTCGTCCAATGAATAATTCATCACAATCAGCACCGGATTGAAAACAATCATTTGAACCAAAGTCTCCAGCAGGAATGTGCGAATCTTCTAAATCAATTAGACCAGATGATATATTGTCGATGAAAAATTCACCGCCAAATTCGTTTTCGTTATCATTATCGATTACTACCTTGACATGTGTCCATGTATTTTCAACAATTGTTCTGTTAGAGGTAGGGTTAGCTGCCATCGCATATTCATTGGAATAGGCTAAGTAGCCATCATTGAGGTATAAGCCCCATCCATAATCACCATACATTGTAATGAATTGAATTCCAGTTACATCAGGTATGTTCACCCATGCTTCTATCTCAATGTGACCTGTTATCTCAGGAAAATCTTCGCCGATAATTACGTAATCATCTATCCCATCGAAACGTAGCGCGAAATCTGCGCCTTCACCGACTTCTACCACTCCGTAAACAGGGAAGTATTGGGGGTCGTCTTCGAGATCATTCCAAGACCCTGGTTCAATTTCACCCATATTTGTTCCAGCGATATGGACATAATCTTCATCATCACCAGAAGTTGCAGGCTGGTCAATACCCCATGAACGGTAGAGGAATGGTTGGCCATCATGCCAGCGGAATTGTCCTTCTTCTCCCTTATCTGAGAGTCCGGTCCATAGATGCCGCCTTTGTTCTTCATTTACAGCAAAGGTATCGAATAACCAGTCATTCTCTTCCGCATCATTGATTGTTACTAGGAATCCATCAAGTCCGCGTGCAGCATCTGCAGCATCTGACCAACTACTATCTGATAGCAGGTAGTAAGTGTGGTTATTTGCTGGATTTACCACCGTTTCCAAAATGATAATTCCCTCTTCAGTTTGCGCTGAGGATGGAGATACCATTGGACTTGCAGTCATAAACAGCAAGCAGGCCAGAACGAGCAGTACCTTACGGTTCACAACTAATGGCCCTTCAAACTCGTTATTGAACCCTATGGGTTCATGCCATTTAGGAAAATTAGGCAATATCGGTATTGGAAACGATTTTTTTCAGCGTTTTCTTTTGCCACCGATACGCAATTCAGTCTTCAGCGGCATCTGATGTTCCCATGCAAATTCTTTGACAACTCGCCAACCTTTTTCCGAACCCTCATAATCGGTAACATCGATTATTTTGTCTCGTGTATTAGCTTTGAATGCGGCTACTGGCTCAGCATTTCTGAAGACCAAATATGCACTTCCAAATCCAAACTTTTGCTTAAGCACATCGGCAAAGTATGGAGAGATTGGATCACTTGGAGGCAGGACAAAATCTCTGATAGGAGGGACATTCTTGGCTTCCTCTAGTAGGTCCTTTCGACCCCAACACACCTCATGTAGGTCTTGAATTAAGAATCCCTTAATCAGAGTATCATCCTCTTCGAACTCGGTAAGAATCGCCTTCAATTCTTCAGGCTTAAATGGCGTACCAGATAGACGCGTGAATTGCTTTAGAGTGATAACAGGATAATCAGAAACTAATCTCCGTAGATATTCTCTTCGAAGAATAACTGAATCTAGGCCTTGGCGTGGATGTACTGCTCTAAATCCGCCACGATAATCCTGTACAAGATGTCCTGAACGAATTAGCGGTTGAATCAGTTTCCGGAAAGCAGCACGTTTCATTGCGTGTCTTTCCATGAATAGATTAGGATCAGAATTATTTGAAAAGAAATCAATAATATCCAACAATTCCTCATCGGCTTCTTGTCCACGAATTGCAAGCAGAGTTGAAAAGTGGTCATATGAAGCCCATACTTGGTGCCCACGTAAATTAATTCCCTGATGTAGACGATGCGCACTCGCCATATTTTTGAGTCCTACGCGGTACAACTCAGACCGTCCTCTTAACCCAAAGTCATCCCTAACTTCCTGCACGCTTCCAAGTGCCTGGATTTCATTTTCCTTTCGTGAATTTTGGTGGAGGTGGTGACGATGGAACAAAGCCCTCTCTGCAATTTCACGTGGCTGAGGGTCAACTATCCCTCCGCGAATCATTCTCTCACCAGCTAATTTGAATCCAATTCCTTCAAGCGCAAGGCGCGTATCATCATCGAGGCTGGTTACACTTTCACCATTGAAATTTGTCAGAACTGCAACATCTACCAACTGGTCCGAATGATTGTCAAGCAATCTCTCAAACGCCTCACAGAATTCATCGAGGTACGCATATGGGATGTGCATATCTTTAATCTCAAGGTAATCATTTACCTTGAACATCAATACCTTTCCAACAGGATCTACCCCTTTGAAAACGGGAAGATACCACCCTCTGTCCAATATACCTCGAACCTCCCAAATGAATCGAGAAACATAGGGGTCAGATTGGGTTAGAATTCGTAAGCAACGGTCCTCTCTTTGAGGTGAAGCAAGTTTAGCAACCTCAGATGGCATTACGTAGAATGCCTCGGGCTCAGGAACGAGAGCCATTACTTTGGAAATACGCCCTTGATTTTCCAAATTCTTCAGTGCAATTGCCAATTCCTCTACGGACCTAGAAACATAATATCGCAGGGTGAAAGCCTTGACTGGACCCATTCTCTCAATTACCTTCTCAAGAGCATCCTCGAAGTCCATTCCCTCATAGACATCGATAACGCGGTGGAAGAGCGACAATCTCCGTCTACGACCAACTACGTCCTCAAATTGCTTGACAACACATAGTTGACGCTCTAGATTAGCAAGGGCATTCTTTAGGTCACGTTGGAGGGATTTGTGTTCTTCCCCCCTAGGGAAATCAGCTAGTATCTCCTGGCGTGTGAGGTTTTCACCCGCTGGTATCTTTTCAAGGATCAACTTCTCCATTTCACCTAGCCATGGTTCAGGCTTTAGACCAAGTAGCATTGGAAGATTATTCATTGTAGTATAGCCGATTCTATTGTGTAATAGCCTACCCATCAACACATCAGAATCCAATTGTAAATCCTTCCAATCGGCATACCTGAAACCATCTACGCGGTACAACATTTCCTGCTGTTTTTGGAAGAGAATATGCTTGTTAAATGCTGCGAATCCATCAGAATGTTGCTCGAAAGATTTGGCCATTACCATACTCTGTACCCAACGATATTCCACAACATCATCTTCGCCACCTGTGATTCGATGTTCGTCGACCTTGAGGATAAATTCGGCTTCATCAGTCTGGGTGAAGAAACCAACAGAAATTACATTGCGCATCTCCAGTTCGTGCAGAATACTTTCAATTTGCCCACTAGGGAAAGGAAGGCGTTTATTGAGGTCCTCTCCTCGCGCTGGACCTTCAGAACCTAGCATTTCGATAATCTTGACCCGTAATGCTTCATGGGGGTCGGAGATGCGCTTTTCTTCCCATTTCGTTGGTTTTAATTTATCGAATTCTATCGCTACCTTGTAGGTAATTCCCTTAGTGTATAGTTCTCTAACATCGTCAACATCCTTACCGCCATGCATGGCGATACAACCGAGACTACCATGGATTTCAGCCATGTATTTAGTAAACCATTTATCATCTAATTCGGCCATTCCAGTTCCTGATAGCTTAGTAATCTCACCTTCTCTGGCTAATTGCTCTATCCATTCTGCAATAGTGTCGTGGCTGATACCCTCTAGTTTATCTTCATAGAGTGGATTATCCCATTCTCTATTCAAACCGCCACCTTTGGTCATTAAATTGAGTAATGAACTAGCATCTGTTGGCCGTGGGACTTTACTCGAATAGTAGTCTTTGAGTTGCTCATCAGTCAACTCTGTTGCAAGGGAGCGACTACCGAGTAGTCTGCGAAGAACTTCAGGGTCGATGTCCTTCACTAAGAAAGCCCTAGTCTTCATCGAGAGGAGGTCTTCGAATGTTGACATATACAGGCTCATACCAAGCCTTGAAGGAACTGCGACCTTAGTATGAACAATTCGCGCTTCACCGGATTTCGAAGATTCTAGGAATTCTGTAAGACTAGTAAGGTCGATATCACCAAAGAGAATCTCTGACTTTGCTTCCTTAATCAGAAGTGAATCCTCGATTGAGCGATGGCGAGTCAGCAATGCATCTGCACGTTGCTGGAATTGTTGTGGACTGATTTCCTCTGCTCCAATCCGTTTGGGTATGATCATCGACCTACCTGCAACCTCTCTAAACCTCTTAGCAAAGATCTGTGTATTGACAATATAGCGTTCGATGACAGAGATGTGGTCATTATTTGCAAATGCCCGATACATTTCCCCCGGGTCAACCTCCTTACTCGTCTTGATAAGGAGGCCATTTTCATCGAAGGAGAGTTCGATTACTGCAATGCCATCGGCTTCGGCAAGACCTGCCATAAAGTAACCCAAAGCAGTGTTGAATCCTCTTCCACGGCAGGAAGTAATGAGGTATGTTGGCATCCCGCCACTCATCACTTGTTCGACGAGAAGACGGTTTTGATCTGGCACTTGGAATGAATCAAGTGTGTGTTCCTCAAGATGTCGTGCAATTGTATTGGCAACTTCAGCTCCTAGGCCATATGCATCACGTAAAATCAACCGAGGGTCCATTTGCATTCTTAATGCCGTAACACAATTGCCCAATAAGTTCAGCAATGCACCTGATAATTCTCTTGAACGAGACCTAGCTTCTCCAGACCAAGAGGGTACAGTAGGCCGATAACCAGTTACTGAATTGACATTTACTCTTGTTCCTTGGATATTGGTTACACGGTATGTGGAACCACCTAATAGAATTACATCGCCACCTCTGAGATTAGCTACGAATGATGAGGATAGTTGTCCAAGAATACTACCTTCAGCATTGAATACGAGATAGGAATTATCAGGTGCAATTGTACCGACATTTGTATAGTAAATCATGCGCGAATATCCGCGCTTTCCATACAGGTTTTCTTCCCAATCAATCCATACTCTCCTTTCTTCTTCTAACATATCGAGAACTTCGATAAATTCGTCGTAGGGGAGTGTGCGATAGGACCAGGTATTCGTTACAATTTCGAATGCTTCATCGATATCTCTCTCATTGATAATAACTAGGCCAATCAGGAATTGTGCTAATACATCGAGTGAATTTTGAGGGAAATCAAGCAAATCCATTTCACCGGTTTGAATTGCTGATTGCAATGCTGCCAATTCAAGTAAATCATCTACACTTGATGGCAAGAACCTTGCTCTAGGTATGCCTCCAACATGGTGGCCTGCACGTCCGATACGTTGTAGTGCAGTTGCAATATCTCCTGGTGAACCAATCTGTATTACCATGTCCACTGAACCGATATCAATACCCATCTCCAATGAAGAAGAGGTCACGACAGCACGAAGGTGGCCTAATTTCAGTTTTCTTTCCACATCCAAACGGATTCTCTTATCCATGGAACCGTGGTGTCCTGCTACCAGTTCCCCGAGAAATGGCCGAAGTTTCTGTACAAGAGTTTCAGTCATTTTTCTAGTATTAGCAAATACGAGAGTAGTCGTGTGTGCGCTAATTAAATCCGCAATCATATCGACATTCATTTCAAGAACTTTCATCACTGATAATTCACTAAATTTCGGTGAGCACAAAATAATGTCAAGATCCAATTCTCTTGCACCGCTAATCTTTGCAATTTTTACAGTTTGAGCATTATCTCTAGATTCTCTATCATCGCTGGCTACAAGATACTCTGCTACTGTCTCAAGGGGTTCCATCGTTGCAGAAATTCCAATTCTCTGTACAGGTTCTTGTAAGATGGTATCCAAGAGACTCATAGTCAATGCAAGATGTATTCCGCGCTTTGTAGGCACAAGAGAATGCATCTCGTCAATAATCAACCATTCACAGTTAGAAACGATTGGCTGGAATCGGGGTGAGGAGATAGCAATGGCCATACTTTCAGGAGTTGTAATGAGAATATGAGGTGGTTTACGTAGCATCTTCTGACGCTCGGATTGAGGAGTATCTCCTGTGCGAAGTCCAACTCTAATTTTTTGAGCACGATCTGGTAGATACTTATCTTCTATTTCGGTTAATGGACCAATGAGATTGCGTTGAATATCATTGGCTAGTGCCTTAATCGGAGAGATGTAAATGCAGTGCACTTTTTCTTCGAGTTCTCCAGCTAGTGAAAGGCGAACTAATTTATCGATAATAGTCAGGAATGCAGTTAGAGTTTTTCCAGAACCAGTGGGAGAACACAGCAGTAAATGCTCTCCAGCCATTATCGCAGGAATCGCTAATTTCTGGGGCTCGGTAAAATCCGGAAATTTATCCTTAAACCAATTACGAACGGGCTGACACAAACGCTCTAACAGCACCTCAGTATCATGAAGTGTTTCTAGATACTCTATGTTCGCCATTTATTTTTCACGCCTGCGTGACTGGAAAGCGTACGTAGGCAGATGATAAGGATTGTTATTTCACACTGAGGAAATACCTTCTGGGCCCCAGCGAATTACAATTTCAGTAGAGGGGTGTTCACCAGGGTTAAGCAGGGGTGATTGTTTCGAACTCAATGGGATGACTATCTCATGCAGTGCATCGGTTGGGCATGAGCCAATACATGAAAGGCAACCCACACAAGCCTCATCTCTCACGATTATTGGGCGTTTTTTGAATCCGGGTGGGCACTGTAATAGTGGTAAAAGGGCCTCAAATGGACAATGGGGGATACAAAGGTCACAACCCGTACAATCTTCGGCGGTTATAGCAACCATCGCCTGACCCATGGTTTTGGGTGGAAGGTTCCCCTTTTTTCAGGTTGTGGAACAGGTTTGCTCATGTACCCCCTCTGTAACGCAGGTGTATGGATGATTTCTCGGCAGAGCGCTTGAGCCGCCTGACTGGCATCCTAAAACGTCGAGGAGTAATTCTCCCTGCTTTCGAAATTCATGGTGGAGCCGCAGGCCTGTATGATTTTGGCCCCGTGGGTGGAAGATTGCGAAATCGTGTTAATCAGACATGGATTGACCACTGGTTATCTCTTGGAAATATAGTGGAGATTAGTTGCCCTACTGTAACTCCATACGCCGTACTAGAGGCGAGTGGCCACGTAGGTGAATTCAGTGATTTCTTAACGGAATGCAAAGCTTGCGGGGAAGCCAGCCGTGCCGATCACTTGGTCGAGGATTTACATTCAAACCCCGATTCCTTACCAAAGGAAAAACTCGAAGAATTATTACAATCCTCAAATCCACCATGTCCTTCATGCGGTGAGTGCGGATGGGGAGCAGTCGAAGCACAGAATTTGATGTTCAATACAAAAATTGGAACAGGGTCATCTGGACGGCAGGGTTTCCTTAGACCTGAGACTGCACAGGGAATGTTCACTTCGTTCTCATCGATTTATCGCCACTTCCGTGAACGTCTTCCCTTTGGCGCTGTTCAGACGGGTAAAGGATACCGCAACGAGATTAGCCCGCGCCAGGGAATGATACGCCTACGTGAATTCAATATGGCTGAATTGGAATATTTCATCGACCCCGAGATTGAACCTATTCACGATTTTTCTGCATGGACTCAACCTGTAACCTTGATCGCCGATGGTGGAAAAGAATCTATGAACACAATTGGGGAAGCAGTAGAGAAGGGAATAATTCGCCATCCCACTGTTGGATATTTCATGGGATGGACCATGGATTTCCTCCTCAAAGTAGGAATTAACCCTGATGGTTTGAGGTTCAGACAACATGAATCGGATGAGATGGCACATTATGCACAGGATTGCTGGGATGCAGAGATTCTTGGCTCTTATGGCTGGGTTGAATGTGTAGGTATTGCTCATCGTGGATGTTATGATCTTGAATCCCATGAGAAGGCTACTGGTCAACGCCTTAGAGCATGGCGCACTTTCCAAGAACCTAAGAGCGTTGAAATCGACGGATGGACAATTGATGGCGCTAAGGCTGGACCTGCATTCCGTGCGCTTGCAGGGAAGGTAAAGGAAGCCATAGAGGGATTGGATTCAACTGCATCTTTCCCTTTGACTCTCAATATTGATGGAACCGATGTTGAGGTTCTCGATGAACATGTTAAGCGTAGGCAATTCACTGATAATCAAACAGGAGAATGGTTCATTCCTCATGTTGTTGAGCCCGCATTTGGTATCGACCGAATAATTTGGCACCTTCTTGATCACTGCTATGAAGAAACTGATAAAGGCGGTGAGAATTACTCTTATCTTCGTCTTCCTTCTTCTGTAGCACCTGTAGATGTATGCGTATTACCGCTCTATGAAAAAGACGGCATGGGTGAACTTGCGGCAACAATCCATCGCGACCTTTGCTCCAAACCAGGGATTGTTTCAATTTTCGATGCTAGCGGTTCCATAGGTCGAAGATATGCTAGAGCAGATGAGATTGGAGTGCCGTGGTGTATCACTGTTGACCACGATTCTCTCAAGGATGGAACTGTAACTTTGAGGTCGAGAGATGATGGTTCTCAAACTAGGGTTGGAATCTCTGATTTACCCTTCTAACTACTCAATGTTCAAAGTCCATCGACGAGGACATGTGCACATGGTGGCGAGCGATTGGACTGAGCGCCACCGCCCACAGAGCGAAGTAGAACTCGAAGGGAATGAGCTTCAACGTCGGAAAATTAGGACTTGGTTAGATGAATGGCAGGCTGGAAAACCATCTAAGCCGGGCTTGCTACTAGTAGGCCCACCAGGTGTTGGAAAGACCTCAGTAGCTAGAGCAGTCGCAGCAGACCTCGGTTGGAAAGTCATCGAACTAAATGCTTCAGATGCTAGAAACGCCACTGAGATACGTAGGGCTGCCACTCATGCATCTACGCATGGCTCCTTATTCATGACCCCGGGTAGTCCTCCTCCGCGTACACTAATTTTACTCGATGAAGTCGACCACCTCTCTGGGGGATTACGTGCTGCAAATGAAAACAGAGTAAAGGCATCAATTCTCGGAGAGGATGAAACAGGGTCTAATGCATTGAAAGGAGATAGTGGCGGCAAGGCTGAACTTCTGAATCTATTATCGGCAACAAAGCAGCCAGTTATTCTCGCTTGTAATGACATAATGGGCTTGTGGGGTAAGACTTCGTCAAACTGGCGTAGTGCCAGAGATAGATTCTCAAAACACTTGGTCAAGGTTATATTCGAGAGAGTAAGTAATGAAGCATTGAGAAGAATCGCTCTTAGAGTTCTAAAGGAAGAGGGTTTTACCGCAGATCCTGAAGCTCTAGATCACTTGATTTCAAACAATCCGGGCGACCTTAGAGCATTAGTACGTGATTTGCAGGTAATGTGTTCACAATCCGACGGAAATATCAGCCGTACAATGGTGATAGACAACCTCCACACCGGTATGAGGGACACCTCGGTAGAAATTTTTCCCGGCCTTGAGCAATTATACAAAGCGAGAACCGCTGAAAAAGCAGTAGAAATTTCGAGGAATCTCGATAAAAGTCCCGATGATTTAGTTGCATGGATATCATGGAATAATGGAGCAGTCCTCAATAACTCTCAGGCTATACGTCGCGGCTCTAAAGCACTATCGTTAGGAGATTGTATGCTCACATCTCGCTACCGCAATACCGCACACCGTTCATGGTATTGGGCCGCAAATCTTTCGAGTCTTGCTGCTACTGTTACAATGCCTACTCCCATTGAGGGAAGTAGGATTTATTGCTCCTATCCTGGATTCATGCGTCATGGTTCAGGCTGGATCAGAAAAAGTATTGTTGAGAGATTAACCGAAACGTGTGGATGTTCTAAGAAGGCGGTAAGAGAGGAATTATTGCCATCTCTTGTCGCAATCCAATCAGTAGATGGAGAGGACTTTTCTACATCGCTTGCACTATCATTATCAGCAGAAGAACATGTGGCAATATGTGGCCTTAAAGCATCCCTTAAATCTACCAAGACTCTCATGGAGAGGTATTCTTCTGAGTTGGAAGAATTAGATTCGCCCACAATTGTTGAACCAAAAATTACTACCAGGGTAGAAGAGGTTGAAGTCGAAGAAGAAACGAGTGCAGCTAAAGGTCAGAAAACACTGTTCTGATCACTTTCGTTCAATCTTCTCAAACAAATCCTTCATCAATTTAACCGAGGCCCTATCTGGTGCTTCTCTTTCCTCTCTCGCCCATGTGCGTGGGTGTAGTAATAGGAGAGCAGTCATCAATTCAAGACGGCCAAACCACATCAGTACCGATGTGATGAGCAATGAGGGGGTTCCCATGCTCGCCCAGGTATTTGTTGGACCGTACTCGCCTAAAGCAGGTCCAGTATTACCCAGTGATGATGCGACTACTGAAACAACTGATTCAAAATCAGAATCGGGCATAAGCATTGCAAGAATCACACATGATAATGCAAATAGGCCAGTCCAGACGAATAGCATACCAATAATCAGGCCCAGCCTATCGCGTTCGACGACTTCCCCATTCATTCGAATTCTAAGAATCCTTCTTGGTTGTGAAATTCTTCCAATCTCTCTCCATGCGACCTTGAATGCTAAGGTAACTCTCAGCATTTTCAAACCACCACCAGTAGAGCCAGCACATGCACCAATAATCATTAGCAAAAAGAGTAGTACATGTGTGACTACGGGCCATTGCATATAATCAGCAGAACCATATCCAGTAGATGTACCAATGGACACTACTTGGAAAATTGAATCACGAAAACTATCTTCCATTCCGCGTTGTACAATTAATGTGATGAAAACAAAGAGGGTGATTATTACTAACATGTAAACCCAATTACGAGCTTCCTGATCACCATACACCTTGTCCCACTGTCTCTCCCAAGCAAACCAAATTAGTGTAAAATTAATTCCAGCAAGCAGCATAAATACGATAATTATTGACTCGATTACCGCTGAATCATAATAGGCAATTGAGGCATCATGAGTGGAAAATCCTCCGGTTGGCATTGTTGTTAAGCCGTGATTAATCGCATCGAAAATCGTCATATCTCCAACGCCCCATAGGAGCAATATTTCCATTAGAGTTAGCAGAATATAGATTGTCCATAATGCAATAGCAGTTTGTTGTAATTTAGGCCTAAGTTTCGATAAAGAAGGGCCGGTTAATTCCGCACGGGCCAGAGCCATTCCTCCGCCAAGAACTCTCGATAATAGCATGAGCCCGAGCATTATGATTCCCATGCCACCTAGCCATTGAGTGGATGATCTCCAAAGCAAAATTCCCCGTGGCTGTGAATTGATACAGTCAATAGTAGAGGGGATGCAATTTGGGCTCATTGAAGGCTCTATAACAGTAGCACCAGTAGTTGTGAATCCCGACATTGATTCAAACCATGAGTTTACAAAACCTCTTCCAATGTCTGCCATCGTAGAACCATCGGTAAATGGACCATGAAATACTCCACCTAACCAGAAAGGTAGACTTCCAACAAAGACTGCTACGGGCCAAGCTAATGCAACAGCTGCAAATGCCTCACGGTCCCTCAATCTATCTTTAGTGTCACTTCGAACGCCAACAGAAAGAAATGTACCGCCAATTACTCCAGAGAAAACCGTAGGTAGGAAAAAGGCTACCATTGCGGTATTGATACCATCTAACCACCATGTAATGACAAAGCTGAACGCCAATGGCACAATCATCGCTACCATCGTCCAACCGACGATTAATGCTAGGACATCTCGACGCATTTTGGGTTCACACCTTGAACTTCCTCTCCAAGTCTTCAACTCGGTCAGGAGGAAGGAAAATCGTTAATCGATCACCCTCTAAAAGTGGTTTATTTGGCGAAGGGCGCAAAGTCTCCCAATCACCTTCAGGATTCCTTCTCTGAATGAAGGAAACCTTACACCAATCTGGGAGTGAAGCCTTTGCTAGTGTTTTGTTCACGAATTTGGCCTTTGAAGTCACTGGCATGGAAATTCCAACAACATCAGGTACGCTAGACAATATAGCGTATGGGCCGGGTAATTCAGAATGGATCTTTCCAATGATACTGTCGACTGCTACGCGTTTAAGGTCAACTGCAAATGTTATCCCCATTCTTTTAACCACGCTGACTAAGTCCGCTTCGGATAATATCAGGCCAGTCCTTTCCACACCCATATCGCTAGCAAGAAGCACTGAAGCGATTGAAGCATGATCATTATCCAATGCTGCAATGGCAATATGATGAGATGAAATTTCAATCTCAGACAATAATTCCTTGTCGAGATGGTCTCCATGAATAATTTCAAATTTTCTATCCTTTGCGATGTTTGAACCAGCGAGATTGTTTGCCTTCTGCAGATCCCTTTCGACCAACGTCACGCTACCTCCGGCCTGTAGCCAAGCACTTGCCAAACGCTTCCCTACTAATCCAGCACCAAAAATAGCAACCTTTGGTTTATCAGGGAAATCTACTGCTTCATGGCCAAAGATTCTCAGGATTCTATTGAAGGAAGATTCTCCAGCTGTTGCAATAGCAATACGGTCTTTCGGTAGAATTTGGTCATCAGCACCTGGTACCTTACCGGGCTCACCATCGCGTTTGAGGCCTACAATTAGAGGCATACCACCCTCGACCTTTGCTCCGGATTCACGCAATGTTCGATGAACTACTCCAGTTGCATTAGCAGTAACATCTAATTCAACAATAAAAGCATCAGCTTGGAATGGAATAACTTCTGAAAGAGACGATGAACGCAATCCACTCATCAATCGTTCAATTGCACCATCAACAGGATGTATGACCTTGTCTACACCAGTCCATTTTGAAAGAGTTCCTGCCTTCGCTTCTGCCATGAAAACAGGGTCGCGAACCCGACAAATTGTCAATAATTTGCCTTTACCTTTTGTCGCCACTTTATGAGCATGTTTTGCAAGAGCACATGCGAGGAGATTTCTCTCATCGGCATCAGTAGCAGCAACGAATACCTGGGCGTGTTCTATGCCTGCTTCTTGCATCTTTTTCCTATCGGTGATGTCACCGTGTAGAACTAGGACATCTAGGCCTTGCGCATTCTTTACTGCACGTGAATCATTGTCGACTAATACGACATCCTTGTCTTCATTTCTAAGAGCCTTTGCCAGTTCGGTACCGACACGGCCTCCACCTCCAATAATTATCCTCATGAGAGTCTCTCCTCCAGCCATTTGTTATTCCAAGTTCCACCATTTATGTCGGCAGAACCTATGGTACTAAATTCCCGAGTTCGTTCAAGATATGATGACATCGAACCTCCCGAATAATATCCATCTACTGTTTCCCAAGATGAATCAGGTGTTTCAACCCAGTCGATATACGCGGTAGGGGTATGGACAAGCCACTTGCGATTAACAACATCAACCGATCCTTCAATAAAGCAAGTTTCCAAAATAATAGAACGGCTTTCACACCAATCGGTTGACAGTGGTATCATGACATATGCCCATCCATGTCCTTCCCACATGGAATAACTTGTATCGGTTAAGGCACCAAATACATACCATGTTGGAACGTCCTTAGTCCTTAATATCGACATGAATGCATTTGACTGCTCGTCACAATCTCCTAGGCCTTCTGCAAGACACTGTTCTCCCCCTCTGGCTACAATTGGCGCAGCAACATCATATGGGATATTTGTATTCAACCAATCGAACGTTGCTCTTGAAAATGCATAGACATTGTCTTGTAATTCCGCAGGTAATCCCGCTTCGATACTGGCCGCTACTTGGGCTACAGTCAATGCATTGGGACTTCCATCGATTGCCCAATTACTAGGGGGTTCACCCATCGAACGGTCATACCATTTCTGCTGCGACCCAAATGTACTATCTCGCACACCACTTCCGCGCTCAGATATTTCGTCAAAGGATCCGGACCGATCTACGCTAACACCGTCAGACTTACCATTGATTTTGGAGTCCATTCGAGTAGAATGCCACCATGTATGTGTAGTTGAAGTGAGTTCTACTTGGAAATCAATAGTTGTCGACTGCCCAGCAGCAAGAGAATATTCAACCCGGACACAAGCACCGTGGGGGCAGTAGTCTTGAGTTGAGCCTTTACTCGGCCACCATACCAGATTGCCTGCAGAGGTGGTAACTGCCTGTGATTTCGACTTATGAGGGGTACCGTCATGAGGAATAGATATCGATTCACCATCGATTAACAAAACCATTGAATGTACCCTTTGAATTTCGAATTTAGACTCACTATCACCGTTTTGATAGGCAAAACCAGCGGCACCGATCTCGTTACTAGTTACATTTGATGGAATTGGTATCGATTCGCGCAAAGTACCAATATTCGACGAATGAGTGTTTACCAATTCGATACTTCTCTCTATCGTATAATCGGCTTCCAATGGATAGACTTGGTAAGGTGCAAGGCCTTCCATTGCATACTCTTGCATTTCAGCCCATTGAGCTAGAACATATTCCCTGGCATCGGGGTTAATGAAAATAAATGCAACTAGGGCTAACATCGCAAGTTGGTGCAAGCGATTTTTTCTCCTAGTCTTCTTCCTCTTCGGAGATGCTGTCGCTTGAACTGGAGCCTTTCCATGCTTCGCCTTGCGAGTTGAACCTCTGCTAAATTCGCCTCTAGCTCTAGCATCCATGCCAGAGGCTCCGCTAATTACTCTACCACAACTGTAGCAGATAGAATCACCCGGGAGGGTGGTTGCGCGACAAAATGGGCAAGACCCCATCACAACCAACCCTGAACCGTCCCTCCATGAAGGTTATGTAGGGACATGAAAGTGATATTCTCTCGCGTGAGCGCGCGTAAATTAACTTTAGTAAGGCGAATAAGTAACTACTTACTCTTCTTCTTTGACCTTTGCTCTCGATTTGTCTGCCCAGATTCTCCTAAGGCGCCTACGTGCAGGGCTAGGGACAGCAGCCCATACCCATTCAGTCGACTGTTTTTCAGCCAGTAATAATGGCGGGATTACAAATATCCATGCAATTGGAGTTATTACTGCATAATACAGTCCATTGATCAAGACAACCAGCCACACAAGGGTCTTGATTACAGCTTTCCATCTCTTGTCCATCAACATTCCATATCCATGATAACAGAATACAAGAGCATGTGCGCGTGGAGAAAATAATGCTACAGCGATAATTGAAAATACTAATTCAATGCCAACAGGATAAATTTGGAGCATTCTCAAAATGAGGAACATTGAGATCATTCCACCTACAGCAAGTCCGAGCGTCCAACCGCTTGTTGGTTGAGACCCAGTACGTCGAACTCTCTCTCTTCTTAGCATCATATGCACTCCAATTGCCAATATTAAGCAGATAACAACCAAGTTAGAAATCGATGAGTTCTCCATCGAATTTGTAAGATATGGAATGAGCATGAAGTAATCACTTAATGCGCCATATAGGCCACCGATGAGAATTCCCCAAAACATCATGCTCCAAGCAGTGGGGAGATCGTAGAATCCAGAATAGCGAGTCATTACACCACGCCATCCAAGACCCATGCCGATTAGTGCAACAATGGATGCAATCTGGAATAGGATTGCATCACTCGCCATATAGCGCCCTCTAAGCCTCCTATTCAAGTGGATTGTGGCATCGAGGGGTTCAAGGGCAACCGATGAAGCCCTTGTGCTATGGCGCGACTCCTCTTGTTCGGCGGTAAAGGAGGAGTTGGTAAGACTACGACTTCATCTGCTACCGCTGTAGCCCTTGCAGATGCTGGTCTACGGGTCTTACTTGTCAGTAGTGATCCGGCACACAGCACCTCGGATAGCTTAGGAGTCGAACTCGGCCCTACCCCCACTGAAGTGAAGGAAGTTCCAGGTCTATTCGGGTTAGAACTTGACCCTGAGGCCAGAATATCGGATTACATTCCGAAATTAAGTGAATCCCTAGGGCCATTAATGGGTGGGGATGAACCCGATCTGAATGCCTCGGAAATGGTATTACCTGGCCTAGATGAAGCAATGGCTTTCGATGAATTACTCAAGCATTTGGAAAACCCCTCATGGGATGTAGTAGTCTTTGATACAGCACCTACGGGCCATACACTTCGCTTCTTAGCTCTACCAGAAATAATAGAGAAGTGGTCTTCTAAAATTATCAAACTTCACCGAATGACTGGCGGCATTAGAGCAATGATGTTTGGAGCGAAAGATGGGGAGAAAATGCGTGTTGAACTCGAAAAATTCCGGCGTCGTGTATTACATGTGCGCAGAATTCTTTCCGACCCTGAACTTACCAGATTTACCTTAGTTACAATACCGGAAAAAATGGGAGTAAATGAGACTGTTAGAGCATATGAAGCGCTAATCGACTTCGATTTACCCGTTAGTGGCTGTGTAGTAAACAGGATCACACCAGAACTCGACCATCCATTCATCCAAAGACGTATTGAAGGTGAAAGAAATCATATTGATTCACTAAAAGAAGCCCTTCCTGCATTGGATTTTACCGAAATTGAACTCAGAGATTCTGATGTTCATGGAATTGACTCTCTTAGAGAGATTGGGTCTTTAATGCACGGTAATATAGAATTGGAAGAGGGGTTAGGTCCATTCAAAATCGGGCTTGGGCTAGAGGCTAGTAGAGGCACTTGGAAAGATGGCGATATTGTCTACCTTCATCTGCCTGGAATAGATCGTGAAGACCTATCGCTTCGAAGTGAGGATGGCACCCTATTCGTCGGAGTCAATGAAAGGGAACATCCTGTTCAGTTTGACCGCCCTGCAAAGGCGAGTGAGGTCAAAGCAAAACTAGAGGAAGACATCTTACGACTAACATTCCCTGTAAGGGAATGAGCCGTTGGGTTCAAACCACATGCACTTGTCGCCGATTGCATGGCACTCGAGGGTCTATCGAGAGGTATCTTCTCTGCACTCGGGTTATTGAAGAGCAAAAGAAAGCTCGACGAAGCGGAACTAAAGGATATGTTACGCTCGTTACGAAGGGCTCTCCAAGAAGCGGACTTCAACGTTCGTCAGACAAAGGAAATCACTGACCGCCTTGAGAATCGTATGCGAGAAGAAGAGGCTCGGCCAGGCGTTAATCTCCAAACTCATGCAATGAACATCCTGTACACAGAACTTGTGAGGATGCTCGGCCCTAGCAGAGAGGTTAGACCCCATCAATCAACTATCTTGATGGTAGGGCTGTACGGAAATGGAAAAACTACTACTACGGCAAAATTGGCAGAGTGGTATCGTCGAAGGCACGGTGTAAGAGTCGCGGTTATCGAGGCCGACGTACACCGTCCGGGCGCTTACAATCAATTATCGCAATTATTGGAAGATTCAACCGTGGAGGTATATGGTGAACCGGATAATACCGATGCCGTCGAGATTGTTAGAAATGGTCTGAAGGCAAACGCCGCTGCAGATTTAGTCATCATTGATACTGCGGGGCGTCACAAACTCGACCAGGAACTCGTTGTAGAACTCGAGGATATTGCTGAAATTGCAAATGCAAATGAGCGGTTTCTTGTAATCGACGCACAGGTAGGTCAATCCGCTGGTCCAGTTGCGGCCAATTTCCATGACTTAGCAGGTGTTACTGGAATTGTAATCACCAAATTGGATGGTACAGCACGTGGTGGTGGAGCGCTCTCAGCAGTTGCAACTACTGGTGCACCAGTGATGTATATAGGAACTGGAGAGAAAGTATCCGATCTTGAGAAATTTGAGTCAGACCGCTTTATCTCACGCCTTCTTGGCATGGGTGATATCAAGGGACTAATCGACCTTGCACCAGAAGATATGGACGAGGAGGAGGCTATGCGCCTCACTCAAAGAATGATGAGTGGTCGCTTTACTCTCAACGATATGTATGCTCAAATGGAAATGATGTCAAAGGTTGGAACTATTGACAAATTACTCTCATTCCTACCATCGGGAATGTTTGGTGGAATGGGGGCTATGGGTAAGGCTCAGAAAGAGGCTATGCAAGGAAACTTAGACCGCTACCGAGTCATTATGGATTCCATGACGAACTGGGAAAAAGATGAGCCTGCCAAAATCAAAGCTGAGAGAATTAGTAGAGTTGCAAGAGGTTCAGGTGTCCGAGAAAAGGATGTACGCGAACTAATCGCTCAGTGGAATCGCTCACGAAAGATGATGAAGGGTATGAGTGGAAATAGGAAACTCAACAAACAAATGAAGCGCATGATGCGAGATACCGATATGGATCTCGAAGGCTTCGAAATGTAATGTCAGTAGGTTTTGGCCAGTAGGACTCGTCGAGTTGTAGGCTTGCCTGACATGAAACAAGGGCGCTCTTCAGAATACGGCTCTGTAGCATCTCCAAGGAAAGAAAGACCTGTAGTCCGCTCGATTGTCTCCGCATGAGAATCTGTACCGTCAAAGGCCATTTCGTATATCTTTCCATCTTCAACAGCACCTAAATCCGTCAAAGGTTGAATCACATCACTGGAATGTGAGTTTGCACGTTCGCGTAATTCATTCGCAATTTCATTGAGAACAATATTACATTGAGCCACAATATCATCCATCGGCAGTGGTTTCTTTCCACCAGTACGTAGAGCGGCAAATGCCGTCCCGTTTTCAATGTCTCTCGGTCCAATATCAAGGCGAAGAGGTACACCTTTAATTTCCCAATCGAAATACTTCTGTCCCGCACGAATATCTCTGCTATCGACCTTGACTCTTAAGCCGGCAGATTTGAGAGTGTTAGCAATTTCTTCAGCCTTACCAATAGTATCGACATCAGAGTTCTTGCGAATCATCGGACAAATTACAATCTGGAAAGGTGCAATGGCAGGAGGCATAATCAAACCATTATCATCACCATGCATGCCTACTATTGCTCCAAGTAGCCTCTCAGACATCCCATAGGTAGTCTGGTGGCAATGCTGTTGCTGAGCATCTAGATTCTCATAGGTGAGGTCGAATGCTTTTGCCCACTGGTCACGATAATGGTGGCAAGATGCAACTTGTAATGTGCGACCATTAGGCATTATTGCATCAATAGCGATTGTATACCATGCGCCAGGGAAGGTATCCCATACGGGGCGTTTCGCTTTGATGACAGGTAGGCATAAATCATGCATTAAATTATCAACAATTTCTAGGTCCTGTGCAATCTGTCTACTTGCACAATCCTCGTCGACATGAGCTGTATGTGCTTCGAAAAAGTGAATTTCACGTACTCTGATAAACGAACGAGTTTGTTTAGTTTCGTAACGGAAAGTGTTGACCATTTGGTATACTTTTAGTGGTAAATCCTTGTGTGATCGAACCCAAAGTGGAAACATCGTATACATTGCAGTCTCCGATGTTGGACGCAAGAACATTGGAATATCCAAGTCGTTCTCACCCGCGTGTTTTACCCAATATACTTCCTTCATGAAGCCGCCTTCTTCTTCCTCACCTCGCAAATCATCAGGGTCTACGCCCTCTTCTCTCGCCCTCTTCAAGCGAGCAACTAGGGCGTTTTCCTTTTCCAATAGGTTCTCAGGAATCAGTAGTGGGAAGTTAACTTCCTCATGATCTGTACGCTCCATCTCCGCATGGGTCAAGGAATCGATAAGTCGCATGGTTTTCCACCCATACGGCCTCCATACATCCATTCCTTTGATTGGGTATCTCTTATCCACAAGTTCGGCTGCTTCGACAATAAATGGGTACCACGCGTTGAAATCATCCATCTTGGATGGAATCCCGCGCTTGGCTTTCCCGCCTGCCATGTATCGAGCCTCCATTGGAGGCTGTTCATCAAGATGCCGACTCATCTACGCAACGCGATGATGAATAGCAGGGCACTTGCGACAACCGCAATATAATCAGGGATGCCCATTGTTGGGAATGCATGAGACCAACCAAGGTGGTTATCCAATTCC
Source organism: Candidatus Poseidoniaceae archaeon (assembly GCA_030747785.1). Classification (GTDB taxonomy): domain Archaea; phylum Thermoplasmatota; class Poseidoniia; order Poseidoniales; family Poseidoniaceae; genus MGIIa-K1. Next base: position 44,021 of record JASLKC010000021.1, read on the forward strand.
CAAATCGATGCCCAATTTATTCTAGTCATACCATCGACGCATTTGTCAGTAGCGCACATATTTCCAAATAGCATTCCGAATACTCCGAAAATATTTGCAATTGAAATTACTAGTGAGGCAAAACTGAAGAGTTTGAGTTTACCTCTTCCGCCTTTCGAACTGGGTTGACTATCTGGGATTAGCGATAGAGAGGGAAGGGGCAAAGGGGTAGAACCAGGAACAACCTCGACCATGCTCATCAAACTAGGTGTTGCGCCATCGGCACCAGCTAATTCGGGCAATCCTGTAGCAGCACTTGGCTTAACAGGGGTAATCGGCTCAATTGAAAGACCAAAAATACGTTCAGCAAGGCTGGATAGCATTGGATCTGAAGCAATTTCTGCCTCATCAATATCGCCATCAAGTAGACGCTTTACCTTGTCATCTCTGGCCGGCATCACCATCTCCTCCAGAAGAGGCTTCCGCGGGGCTTACCTATCAATAGTATGGTTTCAAGCATTTCCCGCCGCTTCGACCTCAGCCCAATCTCTCATGAAGCCATCAAGGCCCTTATCAGTGAGCGGGTGGCTGATTAGTTGCTTGAAAATCTTAGTAGGCATAGTAACTGTATGTGCTCCGAGTTGCATACATGCAAGAACGTGAGTCGGGTGGCGAATGGAAGCCGCTAGAACTTTTGTAGTGACGCCGTAATTATCCCATGTAGCCATAATTTCCGCAATCAATGCCATACCATCGGACCCAGTATCATCTATGCGACCTATGAACGGAGAAACATAAGTTGCTCCAGCCTTAGCGGCCATCAAGGCCTGAGATGCAGAAAATACGAGAGTGACATTTGTCTTTATTCCAGCAGCCGTAAGAATTTTGGTTGCAGCCAGACCTTCAGCAGTACAAGGAATCTTGATGATTACATTGTCTGGGAGATCAGCCTTCAATGCCTTTCCTTGCTCAACCATACCTGCGGTATCAAGAGCTGTTACCTCTGCAGAAATTGGCCCAGAACATATCTCAGCAATTTCTGCTACTACTGTTTTGAAATCCCGCCCGCTCTTTTTGATTAGGCTAGGATTTGTGGTGACGCCGTCGAGGATTCCCCAGGCGGCAATTTCTCTAATTTCGTCAACATCGGCGGTGTCCAGAAAGAACTCCATGTTACTTGGCGGGCATAGGGGGTGCTTCAATCCTTCCGCAGAATTGCCCTCTTTGCTGCAGCCACAATGTGACGGGCATTGATTCCCATCAATTCCAACATTTCATCGGCCTGTCCAGATTCTCCAAACCGATCTGGAACTCCAACTCTCTCCAATGGCACGGGTGTTGTTGACATTAGGTGTTCAGCAACAGCGCCTCCAAGTCCACCGATAATAGAATGGTCTTCGGCAGTAACAATAGCACCGCATGTCGCTGCCTGTGAATCTACAAGAGCGCCGTCGAGAGGTTTGATTGTATGCATGTCTACTACACTGGCTGAAATTCCTTCTGCAGCAAGTGCATCAGCTGCTGCTAGAGATTCACTCACCAATACTCCACATGCAATAATCGCAACATCTGTACCATCGCGCAAGGTAATTCCTTTGCCGATTTGGATTTCTGATTCTCTACCATCGTAGAGAACAGGAGTTTTATTGCGCGCGGTACGCATGTAAGAAGGCCCTCCTAACGCTGGGAGTTGCTTGGTAAGTTCCCGTGTAGAAACATCATCACAGGGATGCATGACAACGACATTTGGTAGAGTTCGATAAATCGCAAGGTCCTCGATCGATTGCGCAGATGAACCATCGGTTCCAGTGTGGGTGCCACCATGCGAGCCACAAAGATGTACGGCTAGGTTTGGACGAGCCACTCCATTTCGCATTTGTTCGAAGGCACGCTCTGTAAATATTGCAAAGGTACTCGCAAATGGAATAAATCCACTGGAAGCGAGTCCGGCGCCAACAAGAAGCATGTTTTGTTCACTAATTCCACACGAAACTGTTCGCTCAGGGTATGCTTTCCTGAAATGTAGGGATTTGGTAGACTTCCCGAGGTCAGCCTCTAGAACTACTACTCTATCATCATCTGCGATATCCAATAATGCCTGACCATAGCCATCTCGTGTAGCAGCCATACGGGTCATGCAGTCACCCCCAATTCGGATAATGCTTGAGCTAATTGCTCATCAGAAGGCGCAGCCCCGTGGAATGCAGGATTGTTTTCCATGAATGAAACACCCTTGCCTTTCACAGTATTTGCAACAACAACCGCAGGTCGGTCAGTGATTGTGTCCATCCACTCGATAGCGTCGACAATCTCAGACATATTGTGTCCATCTATTTCTTTTACAGCCCAGCCGAAAGCACTCCACTTTGCTGGAATATCGAACATTCGCATCTGAACTTCACAGAAATCATCATTCTGAATTCGATTTCTATCGACGAATACCTTGAGATTGCCCAGTTCGTGGTGAGCCGCTCCCATTGCAGCCTCCCAGATACTTCCTTCCTGTAATTCACCATCTCCTAGCATAACATATGCATTCCTTTGGCTACCTTCAATTCGGGCTGCAATAGCACAACCCATTCCAAATGAAAGTCCCATTCCAAGGGAGCCTGCACTGAAATCAACGCCAGGGCACCACTTCATGTCAACATGGCCTTGGCAAACTCCGCCAAGGACTCGATAAGATTCTAAATCCGCATGTGAAATGAATCCCATCTCAGCAAGTAACGCATACATACCGGGTGATGCATGTCCTTTTGATAGAATAAAACGGTCCCGATCTGTCCAATTAGGCTCGTTGGGATTAACTCGCAGGCGACGTCCGTATAGTGCACTTAGGATGTCTATTTCAGAGAGTGAACCTCCTGGATGTCCCGCTTGGGCACGATGTGTCATTCGGCAGATTTCTACACGACACCTACGTGCCATGTCCTCAAGTTCATCAATACTCATTTCGGACAAAGAAACCCCTACCGGGTTTGTTCCCTCCGACTATGGCCTTTCATCGTTTTGTTCAAGTTCGAGGTGGAGTGAATACACCTTTCAGTCTAGTCAACGCATCACTGAGTACATTGATGAAGTCGTTTAGGAGGTTTCCTTTGCGCGGTAGAGCTCTTGAGGCGAGAACTATGAATACCGCAACAAACCATCCAAAGAACAAGAGTGACATCGTGCTACCAAGTGTGCCTCCAACAAGTTTGGAAGGATCTAAACCAGCGACGATGAATATGGCCAACAAGACTCCCATCAGTGACTCTCCAGCAATGAATCCCGCACCTATCAATACCCCGCGGTCCTGCACTTCTTGGACTGCATTCTTTGCTTCGGGCGAAGGTTCGCCTTCGAGTGTACCATCAATTCTCAGTCGAGCACCTGAAAGTAGTACGTGGGAAATTATTCCGCCACCAATAATTGGTACGGAAAGATAGAGTGGCAAATATATTCCAATTGCGACACTCATTACTGGCATCTTTAGGCGTACTAGAATTACTGCGATTACTGCACCTAGGAGCACCATTTGGAGGTTTAG
>JASLKC010000022.1 GCA_030747785.1 Candidatus Poseidoniaceae archaeon
CCTGAGCCAGAACCTGAGCCAGAACCTGAACCGGAACCTGAGCCAGAACCTGAGCCAGAACCTGAGCCAGAACCTGAGCCAGAACCTGAGCCAGAACCTGAGCCGGAACCTGAGCCGGAACCTGAGCCAGAACCTGAGCCAGAACCTGAGCCAGAACCTGAGCCAGAACCTGAGCCAGAACCTGAGCCGGAACCAGAGCCGGAACCAGAGCCGGAACCAGAGCCGGAACCTGAGCCAGAACCTGAACCTGAGCCGGAACCTGAGCCGGAACCAGAACCCGAACCAGAGCCAGAACCTGAACCCATACCGGGTCCGCCTGCGATGTCTGCACATCAGATTCCACCCCCACCCCCTCTACCAACAGTCTCGGCCCCCTTACCGCCGGCAGCATTTGTTCCGCCTCCAATGGTGGTTCCACCACCGCCAGCAGCAATGCCTCCGCCGCCAGCAGCAATGCCTCCGCCGCCACCCCCACAACTCCCTTCAGGAATGGTTCTCCCACCTATGGCTCCGGCCGTGGCAAGCCCTCCGCCGCCACCTGTAGTGGTAAAAGCGGGGCCAAGAGAGGAACACCTCAGCGATTCAGAGAAAGACGGCCTGCTCGGCGATCTTATCGATGATTAACTAATTCCACCCGAGGCGGGAAGTTTAACGCGCCGCGATAATCTGGTAACAGCATCACTGAGGCCCTGAATGTCATCTGAATCCGGTAGTGATAATTCATCAGCAACTAGAGGGACGGGCGTCCCTGGTCCGGGGATTCGATTCAATGCCAGTCCAAGAATGATAGAGTCTGCTAACAACCGACCTTCTCCGCCTTTATGGCGCGCTTCAAGCCTCATGCGTGTCCAATTCGAGAGCCGTTCAGCAAGTTCTGCTAATTCAGAAATCATAGACAACCGCCTTGAATCGTATTCATCACCAGTTGGGATGAGCCTTAATGTAAGGCGCAATAATCGATCGATGCGCATGTCGCGTGGTTCTTTACCGACATTTGAGGCTAAAGATCTACGAATATCTCCTAGCACCTTTATCCCATCATCGTCGAGACTTACAGCTTCTTCTTCTAAGCCAAGCGACCTTAGCAAATTCACCAACTCCTCAAGGTTTTTCGACCCCTCATCAACATTATTTTCAATAGGTTTTGAAACAATCTCATCAATCGTTTCAACCGGAGTAATTTCGAGATGCTTCACTTCTAATTGCGGCGCCACCTCTTCAACAACATCAGCAACCGGCTCAGCAATTTCTTCTTCTGCAACCTCATCCTCTTCTTCAACAGGCACGGCTTCAGAATTCTCCATTTCTTCAAGAATGGCTTCCATAGCATCATCGACAGTTGTTTGTGGCGCTGGAACCAAAACAGGGTGCCTCTTCACCGATGGTTTCCAAGGATGATAGACAAAATGCTCGTCTTGGACTTCACTTGAAGCGAGCTCTGCTGCGAGGAGAGGAATACTATCTTCAAGAGCTACCAGGCGATCTGGCCGAGCCAAATCGATATCGATTGCAACAGAGATTTCAGGACCACGAGTCCAATCAAGAGCAGCGAGGCGTCTGCGTAGTTTTTCATGACCAGCAACCGAATCTCTTATTCCAGAAATTCTAATTGCAACTTCCATTGGATTTTCATCAAGTAATTCATGGAGGAAATCGGTGGAGAAACCAAGGGAAGACCATGAATCGATTTCACCTTTCAATTTCTCTCCCAGTCTATCTATTGGGACGGCCAAACGGCGAGAAGAGAGACGGGTCGACGCAATTAAATTTTCAAATTCGGCAAGAGATAACGAGGAAGTTGCAATATCTAATGCTCCGCCTGAACGGACAATATCAGACCATTCCAATTCCAACATAGACCTGTGCCTTGCAGTTCTGCGACCCTTCGAATCAATCCATAATTCCATTTCTTCGAGAAGGGCATCATCCAAATCAAATTCTCTGAGAATAGCAATTCGGCGAAGAACCTCCTCTTCATTTTCAAGAGAAGTGTCCATGGAGAGGAGATAGTTACTGAGTTCTGCCGCCCTTCGATAGCGCTCCTCTTCAGCCTTCAACCAAGCCAAAGCACTGCGCGGCTCATCAGCAAGTCGAATGCGCCACATATCCATGGCAAAGCCTTGGTCCTCCCACTCTCCAATCAAAGTCATTCCTTCGAGTTCAAGTTCTCGCCATTCATGATCGAGAGAGTCGACGAAATCAACGAACTCTTCTGTATGTTCAAGGCACCCTACAATTGACACTCCAGCTGTTCGATCAGGCCACAATATCTCAAAATCCTTCCAACGTTCAAGTGCACGAAGGTGTATTTCCGCCGTCTTTTCAACTTCGTGGATGTTGGCTTCCCACTCAAGTAATTCTTCTGGACGAATGCGGTCAAGATGAGGCATAGTTACACCTTTGTTACGCCATTCATCAATTGAATCATTCAAGGAATCTAATCTATTTCTAAAATTTTTCATAATAGAATCAACTTGTTCTGCAAGATTACTATCCTCACTTTCTAGCAAACTTTCTGCAAGCGCAACATCGAACGGCCTAACATCGTGTTCGATTCTAAGGCGGATAGTTCTACGTGAATCTGCATCAACTTGGAGTTCAGTCAAGTATTCAAGAGCATCAGTAATTGACATTTCAAGAGCATCGGCCGCATTAATCCCATCCGTTTCTAGCAAGGTGACCATTTCTTCAATCACTTTACGACGTTTGGATTCGCTCAATTCAATTTCAGCAATCAATTGGGAAAGGGTTTCTTCAGAATTAGGGTCATCAAACATCACCAATAATGGCTGCGTTGCAGAAGTGCTAGACGAATCTAAGCGATTTAGTCGAGAAACTAGTTGCAAGAGTTTCCCTTCTTTACCCCGCTCGCCCCACTTTGTTTTTGCACGGTGGGCAAAGGGCTCCCAAGGATGTCTCTTTCTTCCATCGGCCTCCCATTTGTCGATTAGCGTATCAGTCGAGGCGACATCATCGAGAAGGCCCAACCACTCGCTTTTTTCAGTGTGCGAAATCGAGGAATCAATCACCCTTCTACGCAACGAAGAATTTCTTGAAACAATCGCTTCAAAACTTAGTAGAAGTTCACTTGCAAGCCCTCCTTCTCGCTCGAGAGTTTCCTTCCAGATGCTGACATTTAAGCCATCAGCGGACCAAGCACTAAGTCGCTCAGCCCACCACGCCACATCGCTCATCGTCTTCACCCGGGGTCCACACTGGTGCGAGCGAGCATTTCAACATCACCACGTGAGCGGCATCTCAAGAGCGATATCGGCGCAACTTTTCTTGTGCCGGAAACGCTTCCTCGCGCTTGCTACGCGGGAGAGAGCATATAGCCTCAAGGACACGGCTGGCGTATGATGGACCCAATTTCTGTCTCGATGGGGCTTGGTCTGTTCGCTGCTGGAAGCGGTTTGGGATGGTGGTTATCCCGAACTGAGAAAGCACTGGATGGATTGGGCGATGGAATGATCCTCCTGCAGGAAACGCAGGCGTCAAGCGCAGCCTTAACCGGCAAGCGTCTCGACGGTCTCGAATCTAGTATCACGCGGTTGGTTGCTGGCTTGGACGGTGTTCGAGCAGCATATCCAGACCTCGATGGAACGATACTTGCTCATGAAGCACTCAAAGGTGAGGGCGGTTCATTGAGCGCACTAGAAACTCTAGTTTCTGCTATTCCACTAGATGCTGACCATGAAACGACTCCATTATTGGATTCTGGACCTGCTCGCCTTGCTATCAATCTCCTTGAAGCAATAGACGATGTGTCAACACTTTCAGCAGTCGATGCGCGAAAGGTCGCCCTTCTCGCTCTAGAAAGTGGAAGGACAACAAGGGCTCACGATCTCTTGTTACAATCGTATAGCGCAGTTCCAGGGGACGATGTCACTTTGAAAGTTCTCGAACATACAGCGATTCTTTCCAATGATAGCCATTCCCGCCGCCATTGGTTAGAAGCCCGTCTTACAATCAACCCCGATGACCCAGACTTGTTGAGAGCCCACGCTCACCTTCTGGCAACCCTTGGCGATGAAGACGCCGAAAGAGATGTCAAACGTCTCGAGGCCCTTGGCCTAGACACCGCTGCCGACAGGTCGTTATTGTCTGGATTACGCCAACGAGCTGGCGCTAGAAATGAAGCCCTAGAAGCCCTTGACAGTGCCTTGGAAGAAGATCCAACGCGTTCAGATGACTGGTGTAGTCGTGGAGAAATTCTATTCGCCATGGAGGAGATGGGTAAGGCTTTGGAAAGCGTTGACAAATGCCTCGAACTCGATCGCCAGAATGGAATCGCTTGGGCCATTAGATCCAAGGTTCTGAGCGAAAGCCCCGGGCGTTCATCTGAAGCATTGAAAGCAGCAATTCATGCAGTTGCATTAGATGCTGGTGGTACCGAACTCATCATGTTGAAATCCGACCTTCTCGAAGCAGCCGGAGACGACGTCAAGTCAGACCTTGCTCTAGAGAAATCACTTGAGTCTCATGCCTCTGACGGACATCTTCGTGCCGCAATTGCCTCACGTAAACTCCTACAAGGCCGCCATACAGAAGCATGGGATATCTTACACTCTACCCCTGATGACTGTGACCATCCCGAACTTCATGTCATAGAAGGTCGCTTGCACTTAGCTAAGGCAGACCGCAGCAGAGATGGAACCGGAGTCACCGATATCGCACTTCTAGCCGATGCTGCCGCATCATTCGAATCCGCACTTGAGATGGACCGTGAATCTGGAATCGCATGGTTAGGTCTCGCCCGAGTATATCGCTTAACCAAGCAGATAGACAAGGCCGACGAAACGCTAACTCGTGCCCGAAGGCTCCTTCCTGAAGAGGACCCTAGTGCAGCTGCTGAAGCTGCATTACTTTGCTTGGACCAAGACGATCTCGAAGCAGCATCCCAACACATCGATGCCGCATCAATTCGTGGAGAAGGCGCAGTAGTTTCCTATGTACGAGGTAATATTGCGGCAAGGCAAGGCCATCTTGGCACTGCACTTTCGCACTTTAACGATGCAATCAATACCGACCCAATCCATGTCAGGGCTAGGTTGAACCGCACAAGTATTCACATGGCACTTGAGAATGCGAGAGAAGCTCTTGATGATTCGAACACACTTCTCGAATTAGCACCTGATCTCAAACTTGCCCGCTTGCGCCGCGCTGAAGCCAATATGATGCTCTCGGTTTGGACCGAGGCTAGAGACGATCTCGAATTGATAGTAGCAGATGCGCCGCATCATCACCACGCTTTGACCCAATTAGCTGCATGCTACATGGCATTAGAACGCCCAGAAAAAGCAGAATCTCCTTTGAATGAAGCCCTTCGATTGGCCCCTGAGCATACCGATGCATGGCATCAGAGAGGTCTTCTTTACCTAGACTGGGGGCGTGAAGAAGCCGCACTTACAGACTTCGAAGCAGCCGTACGTTGCGACGGAGACCATATCGATGCAAGGTTGCACATCGCTGCGATTCATCATGAAGCAGATCGCCATGTCGAAGCAGCAGCAGCATGGCGGGGTGTACTCTCAATCGACCCCGATAACGCTGTGGCCCGCAGACGCCATGACGAATGTGAATCAGCAATGACCACGATGTGATTGAATGACATTTCTGCAAGCAGCAATTAAGGCTGGACTTTCAGGAATAATCGTCTATTTTGCATCCGAAGCAGGGCAAAAGTCCGCACTAATTGCAAGTATTCCAGTCGTCAGCGTTCTTGTGATGATTTGGATGCATCAAGATGGAAAGACCATGGAAGACTTAGTGACATTTTCAAAGGATCTCGTTTGGATGGTTCTCGCTTCTCTGGTATTATTCATCTCCTTCCCAATACTTGCATCTAATGGGCTATCGTTTTGGCCAGCCCTCGCTGTAGGGTGCGCTCTCACGATGTTAGCCTATGGCGGCGTTGTAATGGCGATGGCTGATTGAGCCGAGGGTTCATCTCCTACCTCTTACTCCAGCAATTTATGGGACTAGAACCCGGCGACTCAGCGGTAGGATTTACTCTACCAAATGCAAACGAAACTATTGGTGGAAATGCAGTTTCACTTTCAGATATACTAACCTCATCTGGAGCAGTTGTTGTATTCGAATGCAATCACTGTCCATATGTTGTAGGTAGTGTAGACAGAATCAACAGAGCAGCAGCAAAAGCTGCGGAATTAGGAATGGGATTTGTTGGGATCAATTCCAATGACACAGAGAAATATGTCGAAGATTCATTTGAGAATATGGAGAAGAGAGCAAACAAAGGAATGCCCTACGCATACCTTTTCGACGAGAGCCAAGATGTTGCTACTGCATGGGGCGCTAAACGCACCCCTGAATTCTATCTTCTGAACGGAGAGGGCACAGTTGTCTATCGTGGGCGATTGGACAATTCTCCACGTAACCCGATGGAAGCCACCACTAGCGATCTATCCGATGCAATGGATGCACTATCGATGGGAGAGACACCTCCGGTTCCACGAACCGAATCAATCGGATGCTCTGTCAAGTGGAAGTACTGAGGCGGACACATGAGCCAATGCCAGAGACAGTGCGATTGGGATGAAGCCGAAGTTTGCCGAGTTTGTGGTATCGATTATTCCCCACCTAAGGCATTGAGGCCTTTTCATCTCGCATTCCCCGTAGATGATATCGATGCAGCTTACGATTTCTACGTTGATATTCTGGGTTGTGCTCCAGGTCGAAAGAAAGAAGAATCCTGCGTTTTCAATTTCCATGGGCACCAAATAGTAACACACAGAGTCTCTGAAATGCCATCTATTTTGACAAACCCAGTCGATGGGAAAACAGTACCAGCAATGCATTTCGGCCTTGTATTAGAATGGGACGACTGGCATATGATGAAAGCCAAATTTGAATCCATGGGGCTTGAATTTGTACTTGGACCATACCTTCGATACGAAGGCCAACCAGGCGCCCAAGCGACGATGTTTATCCAGGACCCTGCTGGGAATCACTTGGAATTCAAATCCTTCAAAGACGAATCAGGAATCTTTGATTCAAAATGGAAGTGATTCACAAAAACTATTCTTGACTTTAGGGATTGAAAAAATAATTAATTGATTCCTTTCAGAGGGCCATTAATGCTCCAACATATTTTGGCTGTAATCTATGGTTTGGCATTCATTTGGATTGGAGTTGCACACTTTAAGGAACCACAAAAATTCGTCGAGATCGTCCCTCCATTGTTACCATTCCCCCTACTTCTGGTCTATCTTTCAGGTGCGATGGAAGTAGCAGGTGGTCTTGCGATTATCTTTCCGGAAACACGAGTTATCGCCGGGCGTTTCCTCGCCTTATTTTTGATAGGTGTATATCCTGCGAATTTGTACATGTGGACACATGATGTATCTTTCAATGGAACCCAATTTGATTCGCAAGGACATATTCTTCGTTTGGGAGCACAACTGCTGTTGATTTTCGTTGCGTTGTACCTATCCAGTGATTTAGAATTCAGTAAGAATTCGGCTTGAATAGAGGTGTTTCATTGGGTAAAATTTCGCTATTCATTCCGTTGAATTTGGGCATCCTATTCACAATTATCGGATGCGTTACGGCGATGAATTATATTCCCGAGTATGGGGTGTTCAGTTTTTTCTCGTTGCCTTTTATCATATTCTTACTGCTTAAGCAAGTACACCCCAATTCTACTGCGTCGTCCCATGCAGAAGATGCAATTCTATTCGACATGCCAACATCAGGGGGGGAAGACAAATCGGTGTTTGTAATCGGCGGTGGCATCAGTGGACTATCTGCAGCCAAGTATCTGATTCAGGCTGGCTGTAATGTTACTCTGTTAGAACAACGAGAAATTGTTGGGGGGAATAACGATCCGTACTTGGAAAACGATGAACATCACGCAACCACTGTCATCATCACATTACCTGCCCAGCAACCTCACTATCTACATCTTTGTAGAGAATATGGCATTGAGCAAACACCACACGAATTTGAGGACCTCAAGGGTTCGATAGTTTTCGAAGGTCGCGAATTGAATACCAAAATGGGCTCAGGAATTGGCAGTTTTCTAAAATTAATTTATCGTGAAGCCACATTGAAGGAGTTACTGGATGGTTTCATCATATTCTGGAGATTATATCGTCAATTCAAACTTCGACCAGAATCCTCCAAGAGCGTTGCAGATGTGCTTGGGAAACGCCTTGTTAATTCAACGGTATTCACTCACTTCTACATGCCATGGGTGGGAATCAACACTTGGTGCCGTTTCGAGGATGTGGGGCGTCAACCAGCGCACGTATTTGCAGCGTTCATCTTTGAGTACGCATTGGCAATCCATATCCGCGATAAAACAGCGAAGTTCAAGGAAGATTACTGGTGTGTACTCGATGGTCGTCTTATTCACAAATTGAGAGACCGATTGCAATCAAGTGAACGATATACGCAGCATATGAGTACTAAGGTTTCGGATATTGAGCGTAATTCCGAGGGCAAATTGACAATCAATGCAGAGGGGGGTAGAAGTTGGGAATGCGATGCCGTAATTGTAACTTCACAACCCACTCAGGCACTGCCTATCCTTGACGGAATCGCACCAAAGAGATTGACACATGAACTGGAGAAATGGGATCAGATGGATTGCTATGTCTTGTTTCACACCGACTTTTCAGATATTGGAAAGAAACCATGGTTACATCAAACTCACAGAAATGAAAACACAGGGAAATTGTACATCACTAATACCATCAAACCTAGGATGGGCGATTTGGATGCCAAGTATCTAATCACATTCGTTTACAATACTGAGAATTATCTTGATTTCATAGCTAATCACATGGATGAATCGACAGTCGTCAAATTGTATGAACCAAAATTACCCATTTTCAATTTGGATAATTCAGTTAACAGAAATTCGGTTTGGCGTGAAATCGATGCACAATGCAACGACGTGTTTTGGACCCAAGCCTGCCGTTCAGGTTTGCAATATCACAACAACGGTATCCTAAGTGCGAAGCGCGTCGTGCGTAGGGTTTTGGGTCAAAAGTGGTAATTCCAAGGGTACCCACGCGAATGGAATTCGCGTTTGAATTTGATGGTTCACCTATCGAATGGTGATCTGGTATAATAACAAGAAAACCAATTACTTATTCTTGAATAAGAAAATACCAATCAAGCAATACATTGACAATAAATGCCATGTTCACCATAATGATGAGGGCAACAATCTCGGTATTTTTCATTACCACCTTGATTGTAATGTGTAGTTTGCAGTACACTGTATTAGAAAACCCAATTCTGGATGAGCAGCAATCCGAACATTCGATTTCAGTAGTTACCAATGAAGTGGTAGAGGCGGAAAATTATACTCTTGTATATCAGTTAGATATTCCAGACATTGTAAACCATAACAATGACGGAGTGAATTATGCTATTGACAATAGTTCACAAATAAATTTCAGTTTCGACAGAGTAGCCTACCATTTAGAACTACAAAAAAATGGTGAAGAAAGATTCTATGTTTATGTTTCATTCCCAACTCTTACAACTTCTGTAACCGAAATAGGTGTCCCCAATTACGGTACAGGTATTATCTATCACCAAATGATAGAAGATTTACACATTTCTTCAAACCATCCAGATCTATCTTCAATCCCTTCTAGTGATTCTGGCGTGATTGAATTTTGGCCGAGCAATTATGTAACC
>JASLKC010000023.1 GCA_030747785.1 Candidatus Poseidoniaceae archaeon
AGGTACTCAGATTGGAATTTGATGCTTGGCAAGACCAGTTATCAACTACTCTCAATCAACTTGCAGAACAAGCGATTGAGCAATTCTCAATTCATTCTGTTGCAATGTCACACCGTACTGGATCGGTTGGTCCCGGAGAGAACATTGTTGCAATTCATGTCGCAAGTCCGCACCGAAAGGAGGCTTTCGAAAGCTGCTCTTGGCTAATCGATGAACTCAAACAGCAAGCCCCTCTGTGGAAGAAAGAAGTCAAGCCCTCGGGCGAGACTTGGAAGGCCGGACTTGGGTGATTTCATGGACAAAAGCATTCAGGGAGTTGTTGACATTGGTGATAAGCCAATCGTTGAACGTCGAGCCAGTGCAACCGGTTTAGTTCATCTTTCCAGTACATCAAAACAAGCAATTATTTCTGGTTCTGTAAAAAAGGGAGATGTGCTTGAAGCATCTACAATTGCTGCGATTCAAGCAGTCAAAGATACTCCTAGAATTATTCCCCATTGCCACCCAATTCCACTTGAAGGCTGTAGAGTAGATTGGGCTTGGGAAGATAATGCTCTACGCTGTACTGTTGAAGTCAATGCCCACTATCGAACCGGTATAGAGATGGAAGCACTAACTGGGGTTTCAGCGGGCCTTCTTTGCGCTCTTGATATGGTAAAATCATTTGAGAAAGATTCAGATGGACAATACCCTGAAACTAGGATCACCGATATTGTAGTCCTCGAGAAACACAAGGGTAACTGACCCGTTTCATTCATGGAGGGGTCGCGTCTGGACCACAATATGGCCAGGACTGCCGACCTCGCACACCACTTCCTTGAAGCGGTCGATCAGGCAGCGATTGCATCTGCTGCATGGCGGGGCCTTGGTGACAAAAATGCGGCAGACGCCGCTGCAGTCGAAGCTATGAGGCGCACCTTTGACAAGGTTCCATTCGATGGACGTGTCGCCATCGGTGAGGGTGAACGTGATGAAGCACCTATGCTATTCATCGGTGAAGAACTCGGGAACCAAGTTGGAGTAGAAGGTGCTCTTCAAATCGATATTGCAGTTGACCCTCTAGAATGTACTAACAACTGTGCAGACAATTCTCCAAACTCAATTGCAGTACTAGCAGCAGCGCCACGTGGAACTCTACTGCACGCTCCTGATTGCTATATGGATAAGATTGCAGCCGGACCAGAACTTGCAGGTCATATCAGCCTCGATGGTGATGTTGCTTACAATCTTGAGCAAGCAGCATCGGTTCTCGATAAGCCGATGAGTGAAGTCAAGGTAGTATCCCTTGACCGAGAGCGCCATTCACAATTATTCAAAGAAATTCGAGCAGCTGGGGCTGAACTACACCTAATGGGTGATGGGGATGTCTCCGCAGCGATTTGGGCTGCTCGCCCTGATGGGCCCTACGATATGCTCCTCGGGATTGGTGCAGCTCCAGAAGGCGTGATTACCGCTACTGCACTTCGTGGCATTGGTGGAGTATTCGAAGGAAGGCTTGTATTCCGAAGTGAGGAAGAAGAAAAGCGCGCAGAAAAGATGGTCAACGATGATTTGACTCGCCTTTGGGATGCTACCGACCTGTGCAAATCCGATGATGCAATCTTTGCTGCATCCGGTGTTTGTGATGGCTATCTGCCGGGCGTAGTTGTCGGGGTGAGTGAAGTGCAAACCTTTGCTGAACTAATCGATGTCAAAACTGGCGAAGTTACTCGCCATGACCGCATACATGTTCATTGAACATGTTCGCATTCAATGATATTACTTGCACTCACTTGCATTCAATAATGCAAGTAAATGAGGTGATGACTGCGCCGATAATTACGATTGCTTGTGACGAGCCGCTTTCTCGTGCGGTCAATATTATGGCTAACAAAAAAATAGGAGCTATTGTGATCTTAGATTATGATTCAAGCCCCTGGAGCATTATTACCGAATCTGATATCATTCGTATTCTTAGCAAGCATTCCAACGATGAAAATATTGATTGGTTGTGGAAGCGTCCAATCCATTCATTTAGATTAAAAGCGTTACACTACATCAATTCAGGAGGAAGCATCTCAGATGCAATTCAAAGAATGGCAGCATATAGAATTCGAAGGCTACCTGTAATTGATGATGAAGAATTGATGGGTATGGTCACCGAAAGAGAAATTCTTGACAAAATGGCTTCGAAAAGTTTGCGAAGATGATTTTCGCCTCACATGTTCGCCTCAAAGCCAAGATACTAGGCTTCCATGAAAGCCCATGGCACTAAACGCTATGCCCAACAACGAACTTGTCGATATGGCACTTGGCTACAAAGTAGTAGCATTAGTAGGAAACTTCGCAGTAAATGAAAATGCTTGGGAACATACAATTGATGCTCTGCAACGAGCCGGTTGGCGGTTTCATCTAATTGATCCTGACTTCGCAGGTAACTCAATCAATGGCCATATATTCCTTTCAAGTGTTGAAGAAATACGACAATACGTACCTCTAATCCAGATAATGGACTCGACACAAAAGAGTAGGTGGTTTGATCTTGCATCCCAAAGAATGGAAGTTTGGGGAGATATACAAATGCTTTGGATGCACAAGAATAATGCGGTTACTCAAAGAGATAGAGATGATGCTCATGCATATGGTTGGTCCATCATTGAGAACGAATGTCTCGCTCAAAAATTGGATAATTGATTTACCAACCGCACCACAGTGCTGGATCTGAAGATAAGTCGCCGAATGGATCGATTTGTGCGGTACGCCAGGTTCCATTATTGGGCGCTATATCAGCAACAAAGGCTTGATGACCATTTTTGCTATCATCACCTATTTCCAAGCTACCAAAGGCAACTTCACCATATATCAATCCACGAACAGAGATTCGGTCCTCGATTAATTCAAGGGTGATTGAGCGATCTAATCCTTCACCCCCAATCACAACAATCCAAGACCAAGAACCGTTAGAATCCAAACGTGCGACCATCAAATCAGTCGAACCATTACTGTCGAAATGAAAGCCTCCGAAATCATATGTGCCGGAAAATTCACCTGCGACAAATAATACATCTTCGAGGAATACTGCACCAGTTAATGCGATGCCATCTTCGCCGTCCTGTGAAGTAAACGGGCCTATTTCTAAAGAGGCTCTTTGAGACATTGTCAAATCTCCACTAGTAATCTGTTCTGCAAGTTCAGAATGTGAAAACAGAATCATAGGTGAAATTGCAAGAAAGGCTGCAAGCGCAAGTACGCATGAGGCAATCACCGTTCCTGGACGCATATTTTGTCCAGACCTCCATTAAACTCCGTTGTTGTCCTTACATGTTCGGGCGACATCACATATCCATCACTCGTTATCATCCATCATGAACAGAGAAACCTCTGTCGAAAGTTCGGCTTGGACGGCTAATATGAATCACCATGGGGATGAAGGTGAAGTCCATTCCAGTATTGTGCCATTATTGTTCTCATTCGGCGTAACCTTAAGCCTTGCAGCACTGCTTTTGTGGCCATTTGCGTTAATCGGTCTACCACTACTATTGCTATCGATCTTTTTGTGGATCAAAGAAGATGTTGCAATGTGGGAACACCGGTCGATAAGCGAAGAAAAAATGGGGGATGTTTCATGGGCAATGGTATGGATAATTGTTACTGAAGTCATTGTGTTTGGTGGATTCTTTGCCTTTTGGTTTTGGGCGAAATGGCATACGGTATCATGGGATGGAGCAATAGCTTCCGCAACATGGCCTCCAGAAGGAGTTCATCATGATTTGAGACTAGTAGCATTCAATACTGGATTATTGCTGAGTTCAGGAATTATTGCCCATTTTGCATTACACGCACATGACAGTGGTCGTTTAACCACTGCTCGCAAGCATCTTAGAATCACCATGCTATTCGGATTGGTCTTCTTATTCATCCAAGCAACTGAATATGCTAATGCAGATTTTACATGGAAAAGTCATGCCTATGGGACTGCTTTCTATGCATTGACTGGACTTCATGGACTCCATGTGTTGGTAGGGTTAATCGCTCTATCAATTGTTCACAAATTGCACAGTGGAGGCCATTATGAAAATGGACGTAGAGATTCATTTCAGGCAATAGTTTGGTACTGGCATTTTGTTGATGTTGTTTGGTTGTTATTATTTGCAATCGTATACTTGGAGGTGATTTGATGTCTAAAATCAAAAACATCAGCTTAGCAATTCTTTCAATCATACCCCTATTGCTTACATTCTTTGCAATCATCAAATGGTTTCAATCTCCTGGGACTGGCGCTCATGCTGAAGTGTATGATGAACTATTTTTGACATATTGGTCACTAGGAATGGTTGTAGCTGTAATCGTATATGGGGTGTTCATTTGGCTGATGACTACTGCTGTTGAAGAAGAGCCTGATGATGTCCGTATTCTTGGTTCTCTCCCCGTCGAAAGAGGTTCCGCAAAAATCGCGTGGACTGTCACTATCGTAATTACCGCATTCTTGCTAATCTTATCTCAAATAACCTTCAGTTCTATCGATTTCTTTGAAAATCCAGAATTGGAAGAGGATTCTTTCACTGTAAAGGTAACAGGTTGGCAATACTACTGGGAATATGAGTATCCAAACGGAATTACCTACACTAGTGCGGTTGGTGAACCTCTACGAATTCCTGTAGATACCCCTGTAGTCTTCGAAGTTATTGGTGGTGATGTGTTCCATTCGTTCGCTCTACCTGAACACAGGATCAAAGTGGATGCTCTTCCAAGTAGACCCAATACTGGGTGGATTCTTGCTGAAGAAACTGGTACCTATCCAATTCGTTGCTACGAATTATGTGGTGATGACCACACATTGATGATTGGTGAATTAGAAGTGATGGACAAGAATGAATTCGATGCTTGGTATTCTGGAGGTGGTCAGCAATGAAGCGCAGTCTAATCTTAGGAGTACTTGTTGCAGCTTTGATGCTACAAGGTATGTCTGCGGTGCCATCAGGAATTGGTGGAATAACGGTAGATTCTGGATGTATGTGCCATGGAAGTGCTGATACTGATGTAATTGTTGATGTATCTGGTCTACCAATTATTTACAATGGAAGTGAAACATATAATCTAACCATTTCGTTCTCTGGAGGTCCAGTTGAAACAGGAGAAAACTTTGGAGGGTTTAACCTACGAGCAACTCAAGGTGAATTTATTCTTCTTGATGACTCTGTTCAATTCTGGGATGATAGTGTTCAAGAGTTAACCCATACCGAATCTGGAAATAACCAAAGAGAATGGGTTGTTCAATGGCAAGCACCGTTGGATGATACTGATGAGGTGACATTCAGTATCCTTGTTAACTCAGTAAATGGTGATGGAACTAAAGAAGGTGATTCTTGGAATTCAAAAGATTATACTGTGGATGGATTAAACTCTGATGGAGGCTCAATAATCGATTATACCAACTTATCATGGTGGCTAATTATTGCCACAATTGTTGGTTTGGTAGTTATCTCTGTAGTATTAATAATGAAAAATCCTAATGTGAACAAAGCGGTCATCAAACATTGGCTAACTACTACAAATCACAAGGATATTGGAATGCTATACCTATGGATCACAATCCTATTCACAATAATCGGTCTTGCATTATCGCTATTGATTAGGATACAACTAATTGTTCCAGAAAATGATTTCATGACCGGTGGCTTATTCAACGAAGCAGTCACAATGCATGGTGCAGTGATGGTATTATTCGCAATATCTCCGATGTCTTTTGCCTTTGCCAATTTTATCATTCCAATTCAAATTGGTGCAAAGGATATGGCCTTCCCTCGATTGAATGCAATGTCGGTATGGCTGATTCTTCTCGGTGGACTAGTTGCTGCAAGTGGATTCTTCTTAGGGGGCGCAGCAGATGCTGGCTGGACATTTTACAGTCCACTAACCAGCATGACATACAGTCCTGGACTTGGGGTTAGCTTAGCAGGAGCGGGATTAGTTCTACTAATTCTTTCAGTATCGTTCTCGACAATAAATTTCCTTGTGACGATTCTACGCTGGCGTTGCCCTGGAATGGGTATTATGCAAATGCCGATGTATTCTTGGAATATTCTGTTTACTGTAATACTAATGTTGGCAGTATTCCCTGCGCTTCTTTCAGCAGTACTAATGTTAGTAGGTGATCGAGTATTTGGTACAATGTTCTTCGACCCTAGTATAGATGGAACAACTTGGTGGTTGCATATCTTCTGGTTCTTTGGACATCCAGAGGTATATGTGGTTCTGCTACCAGGTCTAGGAATGGCAATGGAAGTAATTCCTACTTTTGTCCGAAGACCTCTATATGGTCGTAAGATAATCATCTGGTCACTAGTTGTTGCATCCATTATTTCTGTTCTAGTTTGGGCACATCACATGTTCATCACTGGAATTAATCCTACTTTCAGGAAATTTGAAACTATTGGAACTGAATTGGTGAGTGTCCCATTTGGCCTGATATATCTGTCATTACTAGCCACATTCTACAAATCAAAACCTGATTGGTCGAAGTTACCATTGGTATTCGTTGTTGGAGCAATAGGCATCTTCCTAGTAGGTGGTATCACTGGCGTTTATCTTTCCAGTGTCGCAATGGATGTGAACTTACGTGGATCATATTACATCGTTGCCCATTTCCATTACACATTGGGTGCAGTAGCTGTAATGACGCTTGGTGGAATCTATTATTGGTATCCTAAGATGTTTGGAAAAATGTTGAATCAAAAACTTGGATGGTGGCACTTCTGGCTTACCTTCTTTGGAATCAACCTTACCTGGATTCCGCTATTCGGACTAACAGATATGCCACGTCGAATTTACTTGTACCAAGAAAGTGCTGGCTGGGAAGTATCTCATCTAATCGCTTCGATTGGTGGATTTGTTGTATTCGCTGCCCAACTAATATTCCTTTACAATTTCTGGGTATCGATGAAGAAGGGAGAAGATGCTGGAAATAACCCATGGAATGGATCTACTCTCGAGTGGGCAACTACATCTCCACCACCAGTGAATAATTTCGAACAAACTCCAACGTTCCCATTCCCGATGGAAGAATAATAGTTTGAAACAAGGCTTGTTTTGTCCACAAATAGGACATGTAAGGGGTACATGTGCCCCTGTTTTCAGACAATGAATATGTTCGGTTTACGATTAGTATAGGGGGCCACATTAGCCCAACTAAGAGAGAACTCTCGGTGAGAATATGGATAGAAATTTTGCACATAACCGAATAATGAAAAATAGTACAGCGATGCTGATCTCGCTACTACTTCTAGTACCATCAATCCAAGGATACAGCACAGGCATTACTGGTTCAACTGTAGATTCCGGTTGCATATGCCATGGAGGTGGAAGTCCATCAACTGATTCTGGTATCTCGATTGAAGGAGTACCTGTGAATTGGACAGCTGATGAAACATATACAATTTATGTCAATCTTACGGGGCCTGAATCATTGGGTATTAACCAAGGCGGTTTCAATCTTAGAGCGTCAGTAGGTACGCTATCTGCCATTGATAACAATGTACAGGTCATTGATGGTCAAGCAACTCATACAACACTCGGAAATGACCTGCGAACCTGGGCACTTGAATGGACCGCTCCATCTTTTTCAGGTCAAGAATTAATTCTCGGAGCACATGGAAATTCAGTTAACGGTGATGGCGAGGCGAATACGTTGGATCACTGGAATAGTGTTACCACTTCAGTTTCCGGAACAGAACCTCCTCCAAATGAAGAAGTGAAAGGCCTATTTTCTTCAACTGCGATTGTTGCTATCTTGATTGGAATCGGGTTTTCGTGTATCTTCATTTTTACAACAGAAGCCCTCCGAATCGAATTGGAAGAAGAATAAGTGTGCCGGGGCGAACATGTTCGTACTGCCATGTTCGCCGAAACAGGATGAACATGTACGGCGTCATCGCGGATGAGGGGAACAATGGTCACTAACAGACTGCTCATAGATATCGTACTTCCAGAGGGAAATTGGGCTAGAGATGTAACAATAATGCAACCTGATATTTTAATCCAAGTCGAAGAGCAAATGATGTTGGATGACAATATTGCAGCTCTGCGAATTACTATCCAAGGCTCTGGTTCAAAACAGGCATTGCAAATACTAGAAAATAACGAATTAGTACAATTCACAGCGATCTATGAAGAGATGGGGAAAAATATCGAATTGTCAATCATAGCCGAAGGTATGAGTATTCTACATAAATCATTGAAGAAGAGCGCCCAAATTCTGCAAACTCCATATGTAATCAAAGATGGGCATGCCACTTGGACATTCCTGACTGATCGAAATGGGGCATTAAAGGTAAAAGATGCGCTAAAAGAATTTGCAATCGAGCATCAGATTATTGCTTTTGGAGCTCATCGAGATACACGATTACTCACGCCAAGACAAAGGGATATTTTCGATGCTGCAGTCTACAATGGATATTATGACAAACCGAGAAGAATTACTCTCACAAAATTAGCTGACAATATGGAAATAAGCAAGTCTGCATTGTGTGAAATGATGCATTTGATCGAGAAAAATATTATGCAGAATTTCGCTGAAGAAGTGAGAATGATGTCTCCTATGGGGTGAAACGGTGACCTTGAATAGCACAGACCCCAAGACTCTCATGATGACCACACACCGGATGCGCATTGAGGTCCGATTACCGGAAGGACACTGGGCGGGAGATGTCACTCGTTCGCATCCATCTACCATTCTACAAATTGAAGAACACATGCCGCTAGCCAAGGGAAGAGGAACTGCAAAAGTGACCTCAACAGAAGATATCTCGACAACTGTAATTGCACATAATGGAATAGAAGATTTTAGGATTATCGATTCGAACCGTTACAGTGTTGTTATCGCTGCAAAAGGAGGAGGTTTCCTTCGTCCCATGCAAGATATCGGGATAATCCCACATACTCCTTTTGAGGTTAGAGATGGGTGGGTTGATTGGGTATTTGAATGCCCCAGGGAAAATATTAGAGATCTGATTGTCCAGTTTAAGAACAAAGGAATCCCTCATCGTTTAGTCTCTACTAGAAGCGTTTCATCTAGGCTTCTAACCACAAGACAACGCGTGGTTTTTGATGTCGCTATGCGAGAGGGTTTCTATGACATTAAACGTAGAATTACTCTCACTGAAATGGCTGGATTACTCGGTATTTCAAAATCCACTTTGTCTGCACAATTACAAAGAATTGAGAATTCAATAATGAATACTTTTTCCGATGAAATCAGAAGACGTAGTCCTTGATGGTCATGTTCGTACGAACATGTTCGCAAATTAATGAATAGGAGAGGCCACCTCCCCGTAACATGGCAGAGTTACCCAAAACATGGGATGATTGGATCACAAACTTCGGTGAATGGCAAGATAGAGTCGGATTCGACCGAGAATGGTTGGGCGATTTTGACCTCTCGATTCTATTCGATTGGGACCGTGCCGGAGATAATATCGAATTCGGCGATTATGCTGGGCATACCAAGTGGGAGAGAGCTTTGCAGGTTCCACATCAAAACATCCGTGATGCATTGATTGCAATGATTACCGTTCAAGGCGATACTGAATTCGCTTCTGTCGAACAGCAGCGCCACCTTCTAGCAAGCGCTCCTACGGATTACGACCGCTATGCAGCAGCACGTATCATGGCAGAGGAGCAACGCCATGGATGGCAAATGGCATACTTGCTGATGACCTACTTCGGACAGCAAGGACGCCGTGAAGCACAGAAGCTATTGGAGCGAAATGCGCAAGATGGTGACCGTCTACTTGGCGCGTTCAACCGTCCAATGCCTCACTGGCTCGATTTCTTCTGCTACACCATGTTCGTTGACCGTGATGGTAAATATCAACTTGGAATGTTGTCAACTTCTTCATTCAAACCATTGGCAGCATCTATGGGACCAATGCTCAAAGAGGAATCATTCCATCTTGGAACTGGTTCCAATGGACTACGAAGAGTCATCAAGGCTGGAGTAATCCCCTTAGATCTGCTTCAACGTTACATAAACAAGTGGGTGGCAACAGCACACGACCTATTCGGAACTGATTCCTCCACTAGTGCTACCTGGGCATATGTCTGGGGCGTAAAGGGGCGCTGGGATGAACGCAAGAAACTCGAATCTGGCGTCGATGTCGACAAAGATGCCCTCAACGAAGAGAGTCGCGGCCATTACCATGATGAGATTGTCAAGGAAGTTGAGAAACTCAATGGATACCTACCCGAAGGTTGCGGAGTAACTCTATCTGTTCCTCATGAAAATTTCAACCGTGAAATTGGAAATTTCGGTGGGAAAAAATGTACTATCGATGGCGCACTGTGGGAAGGTAGTGATGAAGAATATGCAGAATATCTGTTGACTGTTCTCCCTAACGCAGAAGATGAAAAGGCACTGAAAGAACTCTTCAAACAACAATGGGTCGAAGATAAGCCCATGACACCTCGCCAAACCGCCAGCGGTATTGGCGCATCAGTTTGAGTTGATTCAATTGATTCCCGTCTCGCTCTATGGCGTCGACGAGGAAAGACTTGAGCAATTCTACCTTGAGTTACCTTCCTTAGTTGAAGATGTATACTCCGACCGGGAATACCAGAAAACTCTGTTTGCCATTAGTGGCGACGATGCAATGGAACATCTTTCACATGCAGACATGTGGGCAGGTAATCCCCCTTTGGCTCTGACTGAGGATGTGGCAATGGAAGTGAGCATGGCTCTTCAGACTGTGAAGTACCCCGATGTCGGTATGCTCGAACATCTTCTTACCTTGGAGGGTATCGATGTACAGAGAGTATCCATTTGGATGCACTTCTCAACAAATGTCTATCCTATCTACACTAAGCAAGCATGTCAGACTCTCGATGACATAGGGCTGCCAACTCCATTCAAACTCGACGACATTGCTTCGTACGGATTGTATGTGGCGCGACTTGAAGGACTGAAACTCCACGCCCCTGCTACAGGTATGCCAGAAATCGGGCTCCCCAGAGCCAGAATCCTGCAACTTGGCCTGGAGCGATTCAAATGAAAAATGCAACGACCCATGCCAAATTGCTTGTTGTAGCAATTATTTGGGGAGTAGGTTGGGTTGCAGGTCGTGTAGTTGCACTAGAAATTCCTACCTTTACTGCCGGATGGTCGCGCTATATTCTTGCGGTATTCTGTTTTCTTATCTATCTAAAAATTTCAGGGAAATGGATGCTCCCAAAAAAAGAACAATGGCGCATTATCGCCATGATTGGATTTCTCTCAACCTTCGTCTATCAGGCCTTCTTTTTGTATGGAATGAAATGGACTGCCGCAGGCGATGCATCGCTAATGATTACCTTCAACCCGCTGTTTACCGCCCTACTAGCGATACCCTTCCTAGGAGAAAAATTAGATCGAAGGCTGGTAATTGGTCTGTTGACAGCAGTAAGTGGTGTCGTAGTGATAGCATGGTATTCTCCAAATGTCAACCTGCCAATTGATGAACGGCTCCTCGGTGATGCACTGATTGGACTAGCCGCACTCTCTTGGGCTGGGGCAACTATTCTGATGAAAAAAGCGATGAGCGGTGAGTATGCATTGTCACCACTCCACCTCACGGTATGGGCAAGTACCGTTGGTCTACTAATCCAAACTCCTGCTGCATTGTGGGAGATGAGTGAATACGGCTGGCCGCATGCTTCGATGGAGGCCTGGTGGTGGCTTGCTTTCCTTGCCATCGCGTCTACTGTAATGAGTTATGTTTGGTTTGCTGACGGAATCAAAATCATCGGAGCTGGCAGAGCCGCTCTCTATGTCTATCTCGTTCCACTGTTTGGAATACTCTCAGGGTGGATGCTCCTCGATGAGATGCTGGGGTGGTCGCTTGTAGCTTCATTTGCACTCATTGTAGGTGGAGTGGCTTACGCTCAATCCAAGGAATCGTCATGAACCAAGTCCTGTTAGGATGGCCATGGCGGTCAAGTCGGTAGCGGTAATCGGTGCCGGTACAATGGGTGCAGGAATTGCTCAAGTCTGCGCTCAGGCCGGCTGGAGTACCAATCTATTCGATGCATTTCCCGAAGGCTTAGCACGTGGCATGGCCAACATAGATGCATTCTGGGATAAGGGAATTGCCCGTGGCAAAACCACACCTGAACAGAAGGCGGCTTGGTCTACTCTGTTGGCACCATGTGAAGACATGGCTCAGGCTGTTGCAGATGTTGATTTGGTGATTGAGGCTGTACCTGAAATTCCTTCACTCAAGCACGAAATTTTTGCAGCCTTGGGTTCTATGACCAGAGAAGATTGTATCCTCGGAACAAATACTTCTTCCCTATCTATTGCTGATATCGCTGCAGCCTCAGGCAGGCCTGAGAAAGTGATTGGGATGCATTTCTTCAATCCTGTTCCAATTATGAAACTACTCGAACTCGTTGCGCACGACTCGTGTTCTGACGAAACAGTGGCATTCGCCAAAGCTGCTGGAGAGGCGATGGGCAAGACGACGATTGTTGTCAAAGATGTCCCCGGATTCGCTACCAGTCGTCTTGGAGTCGTCCTTGGCAATGAGGCAATTCGCATGCTTGCTGATGGTGTTGCTTCAGCCAAGGATATCGATATCGCGATGGTTCTTGGATACAAGCATCCGATGGGTCCGCTTGCACTCACCGACCTGGTAGGACTTGACGTGCGTCGAGACATCCTCCTAAATCTCAAAGAATCATTCGGTGATGATTCCTATACCCCTCATCCACTACTCGAGAAATTAGTAGCAGAGGGCAGACTTGGAAAGAAGAGTGGGAAGGGAATCTATGACTGGTCATCGGGTTCGGCCGAAGAAACCGAATTACCTGACAACAAATAGAGGCGAATCTCCATGGCAGACCCATTAGGTGTCCTCGATCCAATCGGCGATCTCATCGAGGATATTGAAAAGAGTCGAAAAGGACGTATCCTAATTCCAATCCTCCTTTATGGACCGATAATTGGATTGGGTGTCTACCTATTCTTCATGTGAAACTATTGTAAAGCATCCGAATTATTATTCCGCAGTTTGTATGCTGGGCAAGAGGTTGAAGTACCCCCTTCCTGAACTTCGGTTGTATGGCATTTGGACAACCCATAGAATTTGGTATCCGTGAGAAATGGATTGATTGGTCGGGGTGTGCATTCATCCGAACGGACGAAGGATGGACAAGTTGCCGCATATCGTTTTCAAAATGGGATGGATCATCAGGTGAATGGGTCGAATTCGCAGGTTATCGAGCTCGTAATGCCAGCAGGTTTCTGAAAGAAACTTGCGTTCATAGGCCTGGTGTTCCTCGTTCCTTTGACCATGTTGAACTAAATTTTAGTCCAGCAATGAAAGATGGAGATGGCAACCAAATGTTGCATGACCCAATTGTTGAGAAAACCAATCCCGGAAAATTGCATAATATCATGAGTGCTCACAAGGGAGATAGTGACGATTTTCCCCGAACAGAAATGGAAAACTTCCATCTTGTTTGCCGTAAAGATAAGCGTAATTTAGTACTTGAATTGATTATTGAAGATGTGGACTATGAGTTTGCTATTCACGGCGTACACTATTCATGCCTTGGATTGGATGCTCCGCGAATGGATGAAGCATTCAATCATCCATCGGCATTGCAGCCATGTGCTGATTGTGCAAGTGACAACTGGGTCTCAATGTCATGCAAGGTCGAAAATGTACATGGCCGATACCGTAGTGGATTAATGCTAACTGGCCCTACATCCATTGCGGCGGTTATGGAGGATGGCAATTGGCTTGAAATGTCTGTAGGAAAGCGTAAGATGCTAATTCCAAATGAAATTATCCAGTCTCTTTGCGGGTATCGTTTCAAAGAATTACTTGTTTTTCCAACGGTCTCGAGTAGAGTCTAGAAATCAAAAAGGTAAGTATGTCTGGGACCATCATATTCACCTTCCCAGTATGATGCCTTGCGATAGTGTTCAATGAACAAGGACATAACTTCTTCACAATCTGCATGGCGCTCTGAAACAGAGAATAAGCATAATCCCTCTTTGATTGTTACTCTCTTGAACTCTGTCATCGCAGCAACCCATCCCTCCTTTTTTACTGCATATTTCGACTTGAATTCAAGCCCAAATACTCCTAAGCAAATTACCATTCCAATAGAATCATCTTCAAACATCGAAAGATCGGTACAATCTGCTTGGACAAAATTGAATTCTTGGGGGAACCTGTCTGCATGGTCTTCAATGTCGCTGAAAATGAGCTCAATATCACGTACCAATATACTACGGTCTTCATTATGCTCAGGGATGTGAAGAATGCTTGAAGACCATTTTACCGCATTCCACGCCCTGGCATCGAAATGACCACCAAGGACGCCACTACCAACAATGAGAACCTTGGAGCCTTGGGGCAGGGAATTCATCGCCTTGATTAGGTAATCACGGTGGGAATGGTCGAACATTCCAAGTCGATTACGCAAGTCTCCATTACTCATACTACCAACGCCTCGAAAATGTCATGCTTTGTGTGGCCACCTTCCTCAACAATTCTGTAGTATCCCTCTTTCAATAGAATTGTAAACGCCTTACCAAAACCACCGAATTCATCAATCTCTTCGGGCTCAAGATGATTTTCCTCAAGCATCATCACATCCTTTCTCTTGAAGCGACGATTTAGTGGATAAGGAGCTTTGAGGCGCTCATCCTTGTACTTTAGATAGTCTTCAACTGCCAGTAATAGGCGTTCTTTCATGTAATCTAGCTTGGCCTCCAATTCTGATTGCCAAAGTGCTTCCTCCTCAAGTTCAATGAGTTCTCTGCCCACTTTTACTGCAGCGCTTTTGAGACGGAATTCAGCCTTATCGTCTATCTGCGGGGGGAGGCCGAAATCAACTCGATATCGACAATCGACCAAGCAAGAATAATCCTCAAATGAGACTCCTGCTATACTGTTGTTCACTAAATCCTCATGCTCCTTTCTTAGAATTAATTCGTAGTCTTTAGTTTCCATTTACAACTCCTCCTAGCCCGCACATCAACGACCCTTCTAACTCTAGAGAGGCGGGTTATTATCTTTACCCCATTATTTATCACATACAGGGAAAATTTGGGTTTCACGCGCGCGTGACTATGTATTGAAACGGGCACACGCGAGTGCCCTTTTCGCGGGGTTTATAACACTCGGGCGTCAACCCAAAGGGTCGACGAGAAGTTACCTGAGACCAGCGTTCTAGAACTGGTGCAAGTAAGTATTTCTCGACATAGGGGATTGAACAAATGAGTGTACCGTGGCTCTTTAACGTAGATGCTTGTTCAACCGAAGCTACTCTCCCTAGTTTTGATGAAAGTGTTTCGGTTTGCGGCAGCAACTTGCATGTTCTCAATGCGGAATCTCTTACAAATGGGTGCGAGTTAATCATACGCTATGCTCCTCAATTGGAGCAAATCATCTTTGCTGATGTTGGTTTGAATATTGGAGTTAATATTTCATTCTCAGAAATACCATTAAAGGATGTTGAATTGAATGCCCATATAGAAAAATTATCGCTTCCTGATGTAGTGCATTGTACTACTGTTGAAATCGGTAGAGTACGCGACCATTCTACGCTCCCGCTTG
>JASLKC010000024.1 GCA_030747785.1 Candidatus Poseidoniaceae archaeon
CACAACGACCGCGTATGGTTTGACGCTGATGACGGCACAGGACGGCAACTATGGTCGAGCGATGGCAATTCAGTGCAGAAGGAAACTACTCTTACATCTGAAATTGGGGCTGGGTCGGTACTGATTTCTACAGAATCTGAACTAATTCTCTCATCTCAAGATGGATTGACTATCTTTGGAGAAGGTACTTCTTTCATTTCTGGCACATATGCTGATCTCACTATTTCCAATGGCTCACTAATTTACAATGGTGTTAGTGGAATGCTAATCGATGGCAATTGGTTTGATGCTACTCTTCACTCAAAGGCATACTGGGCCGAAGGATACCACTGGTTCTTCGCTAATTCGAATAGCTCAGTCCAATTACATCGAAGCGATGGAATTACCCTTGAGGAGATGACTTACGACCTTGTTTCTCCGGTAGATGAATTAGGATTCCATTTGGTTAATGGATTCTTGATTTTCGATACTCAACGAGCAGATGTGACCCACCATTTCGCAGCATCGTTTAATCCGGCTAGTGGTTCTAGAATTGATTGGATAGACTATCCCGACCCTGGGCGGTTTGCAGTTTACCACACCGATGCACGGTTGTGGTTTGATTGCAATTCTTTTAGCGGTAATGAACCATGTTCGAGCGATGGAATGGAAATTCAAATTGTAGAGGTAACTGAAACCGTCACTTCATCCAATCCACAATCATTTGTCGAATTGGATGGGAGGGTTTTCGCTTTGCTAGATGATGGCACGGGACATGTGCTCGTAATGATTCAAGATGGAACTCATTCGGTACTATGGGACCCTACACCCGGCTCATACGAAGCAGGGCATATAGGTGAAATGTGGATAGGAGTTGACCAGATTTGGTTTATTTCTGATTCACAGAATTATGGACAGGAACTCTACGGCTGGGCACATGGAGAAATCAGTGAAGAATGGATAATCATTCAATGACGCCAATCATGACGCGCTGCTAATGGTTGTCGCCAACCCTGGCCGAATGCACGGCAGGAAACTCGAGGCGCAGGAGGCATTTGCCAGCGCTTATGCTCGTTACGAGCAAGTCTAGTTAGCACTTCGTTGACAATGGTAGAATCATGGCCGTGAGAGCAGATTTCCGTAGCATCAAGCCCCTCTTCGATATGAAGGCGTAATATCTCATCTAGCAGGGGATATGGAGGGAGACTATCCTCGTCCTTCTGGTCTGGAGCCAATTCAGCACTCGGCGGTTTTGTCATAGTGGATTCTGTAACCGCTTCAATACCAAGTCGTTTGTTGAATGCACGAGCCATCGCGTAAACTTCCATCTTGTACAAGTCGCCAAGAGGGGCATATCCTCCAGCCATATCTCCGTATAACGTACAATAGCCTTGACCGAGTTCACTCTTATTTCCTGTAGCGATTGCCATAGCACCGGTTGCATTTGCTTGTGCCATCACAATTAGACCCCGTAAGCGGGCTTGGAGATTTTCTGCAGCGACTGGATTTCCAGACTCAAGAATATCGCTAAGGGATACCTCTGCCGAATCGTGAAGTTCAGAAATCGGTTTCATCATGAATTCAATTCCAAGTGCTTCAGCAGTGGCGATTGCATCATCGATGCTGTGCTGAGAGGAGTGGCGTGATGGCATCGAAATACCTGTGACATTTGACGGGCCTACCGCTGCTGCTGCTACACAAGCAGCCAATGCTGAATCTATTCCTCCTGAAAGTCCTAGTACAATCTTTTCAATTCCACTCTTACGGCAATAATCACTGAGGCCCATCACCACTGCTTCAAGTACATCATCGTCGCCAATATTAGGTGATTCTCCCGAAGCGAGTTTGATGGTTTTTCCATCGCCAATCCATTCACATGAATCAATATCATCCAAATCGGTGATTAATACTCCTTCTCGCCATCCAGGGGCGAGAATTGCACTTCCATCAGGCCATGCTATTATCGACCTTCCATCGAAGAGCAAATCATCATTTCCTCCAACTTGATTCGCAAGGAGGAAGGGGTGTCCTAAGGACGCTGCCGCTGCTCTTGCAACCGCTAATCTAACCTCTGCCTTATCTGCGTGGTAAGGCGATGCAGAGAGATTTACTGTCGCATCGAGATGGACTCCTTGGCGGCCCCATTCGACAATCTGAGAAATTGGATCACTATCGTAATCGGTTGGAGTTTCACGAGCATGTTGCCATGCATCTTCACAGATTGTAACGCCGATATCTAGACCGCCTGTGGTACGACTAATTCCCGGCCTTTCATCGGCTTCAAAATAACGAGCTTCATCGAATACATCGTATGTTGGAAGCAATTGTTTGCGCACTAATTCACGCCCACCTTCGCCGGCTCGAACAACGCCATTTCCAGGCTTCGTACGTTCCTCTAATGGTGGCACTGGCGTCCCAACTAAGATGGGAATTGCACATTCCATCACCGCTGCTTCTTCCGCACAAGCGGTGATGAAGTCGGGTTGTAAAAGCAAATCTCTTGGAGGGTATCCGCTGATTGCACATTCGGTACTTATTGCCACTACAGCTCCTGCAGACATTGCCAATTCAGCCATGGCGGAAATCATTCCAGAATTGCCTTTGATGTCACCAACAGTAGGGTTGACCTGTAGCAGTGCAATTCGGCGCGCCATAGACTCCCTCGTCTCCCCTTAGGGGGAGACGGGCTCTGTACCTTGTGGTCGTTTGTATCAGTCTTCGTAATCGTCTTCCTCGTACTCATACTCCCATCCATCCGCCTCTCCTTGGCGAGCAGTGGCCAATCTAAGCCATGTGAGAATCGCTAACATTGCGACACAAAGTAGAGTGAGAGTAATCCCAATTAACCATGGGTCTGCATCTCCTAATATTCCTGAAAGGAAACCTTCCTCACTTGCAGGTTTCACATCGATCATTTTACTGGTAAGAGTCTGTTCATCTTCAAGAGTAACTTCCAGCCATTGAATTCCGGGGTACTCAGGCTTCCAGTCTACTACTAATGTGCCAACTGAACCGCCTTCTACCTCGAAATCATTCCTGCTCAATAATTCGCGATTTCCAGAGAGGTCAACGACCTCGACTTTGACATTTGCAGAACCGGCTACTTCACCGCGATTCCTGATATGGATTTGGACGGCTACAGCCTCGTCTACCTCTAGAGTATGTTTGGAAAGTTCTACTGCTCCAGCATCCATATGGAATTCGGGTGTGAAGTGAATTAAATCCCAGCGGGCTGCAGGCGTACTGTGACTATTTGTTGTCGAATCAGAAACGAATTCATTACCCGCTAAATCTCGACCTTCTAGTCTGACCTTGAGGACTATTTGTGTCTCCAAAATACTTGGTGAAATTCCTGAGAGATCAATTTGACCAAGATAAGCCAGACGTAATCCTGTATCTTCTTCTCCTTCAAGGGTTAGTGATATTCTTCCTGTTTCTACAGGTGTATTATCCTCAGTAGTAGTAAGCCACCAAATCAACTCAACAGAATCGGTGTCAATACCGAAATTTTCACTCACTATGACTCTGACTTCATGTAGTTCTGCCTCAATAATTGAACCGGGGCGGGGGGATGAAAATTCAACCACGATTGGGCCCACGTCATCGACTAAAATCCAACGCACTGCATCGATTTGGCTAGTAGTATCGCTCCCTTGAATTGGTAAGCATCCAACAGACCAAGTTAGTGCATGTCGGCCATTTTGAACCGGGGCATTTAGCGATGCGGTAAACATACCATCGACAGCAGTTGTCAACTCATTATATCCATTAATCATGACATTGACTTCACAGTCGAAATTCGGTCTTTCACCACTTTGTGAAAATATCACAACGCCAGATAATTCCATCGGAGAACTGGGGGGAACCCTTGCGCCCTCGTCGGTTAATTGTCCCTTTTCAACCCATAAATCGATTTCTTCAGTCACCATCATCTCAGCTGAGAATCGCCAGCGGTTTTGAGGGAAATTTACGGAATCTGTATTTCCTGCACGGTCATAAATTGTGACCATAGGTTCTCTGCGAGTATCACCTAAATCAGGCATTGTCCATTTAGGAATCACTTCTATTTGCAGAATGAGGTCGATGGAATAAGGGTCTGGGACGGAACCATCTGTTGTGAGAATTCTACATGTTTTCACTTCTAGATGTTCTGATTCGCTATGACATTGTCGGGATTCTGAATTCCATATGAGTTCAAGCCTATCACTTACAATATTGTCCGCTAATGCAACCTCCACAGTAGAGATATCAGAGACACCATTAGGCTCACTGAAGGACACATTCAGGTCATATGTTTGCCCTGGATGTAGCCATGCTTTACGCCCGCTTTCCCAAACTAATCCATCGGTATCAATCACGGGTGTGCCGTCAGCTTTCAATTGATACATGAAGAGATGATCATCTGGAGAAGCGCTACCACCTCCCATTAACTCGTGACCCGATTTATCTTTGCCGGTAACATATCCTGCGACCTTGTCGCCAGGAAAGCCTTGTGAATCGTCAAAAATACCTACATAATTTCCAAAGGAATTATCCAAAAACATTGGAGAATTCATGTTCCACATAATGTACTCGCCCTCATTTGGCCAATCGTCATTATTGAGGTCATCTGCCCATTCTCTCCAAATCATCAACTGTAGGCTATCGGGCAATACAGGTTGGTCGGTGACATTTACGACTATTACCTGATATGCTGATGAAACTAGATGGTCGAAATGACGAACATTTACACTGGCAACTACTGGAGCAAGTGGGTCTACGACAAATGTGCGATTCGTTATCGAAGGATAGGCTAGTCCGCCGCCTGCGGTAGCATTCAATTCAACCCGCCATTCTACCTCTCCACTCGTGAATGGAGTTGTGGTGTTAATACTCCAATACTGTCCAGATAATTTTGTAGTATTAGCGATTAATACATCATCGCGATAAAGTCTCAATTCGAATTCATCATCAAATGGAGCCTCATCTGGCTCACCATTCTCAAAGCCAACATCGACCAGTAGCGATAGGTTCTCTTCAGCTTTTAGATATTGATTTGTAACTGGAATTTGACCATCAT
This sequence comes from Candidatus Poseidoniaceae archaeon, assembly GCA_030747785.1. Lineage (GTDB taxonomy): Archaea > Thermoplasmatota > Poseidoniia > Poseidoniales > Poseidoniaceae > MGIIa-K1. The sequence goes on from JASLKC010000024.1 coordinate 5,039, forward strand.
CATCAATCCACTGAACGGACTGAATTAACATGTCATTATCTATCGCAGGATTGCTCCAAGTCTCAGATGTAGGCATGGAAACTACTCCATCATTCAAGTAAACTCTTATCTCTAATCTAAGATCTAATTGGTCCTCCCAAAACTGAGCACTACGGAATGAAATATTCAGGTCGTGTAGGTCGCCATTAACAGTATGATTGAGACTGTTTTCCTTGAAAATTAGAACATCGCTAGCACCATTAGTAATCATTTGACCATTATTCACAGGAATCATCCATGTGGCCTTATCAAGGGTTGAGTGAGCAGTCAAAATCAGCATATTTGGTGCAGAAGAATGCACTTGTGTACGTACTGATAGGTCGTGCCATTTCTTGGAAGGGGATAGAGTTGAAGAAAGGTTGCTAATGGTTAGCATACCCATGTCGACTTCATCCGAAGAAGTAACATCATCAATTACTACTTCGAGCATGCAATTACTTGCAGCGCTGAATCTCACTGGGAGGTTCGCAGCTTTCTGTGTATCGAGTCGTGCATAATTAGCACTCATTACCAAATCCGAAAGTGGCCCTGCTTCGATGACCTCTACTGCATCATATCCGATGCCTAGACCACTAATTTCGTGCCATCCAGGGTCGGCAATCAACTCTACCTTGCCCTGTATGAATTCTGAACCTCCGCCTCTCCACGCCATTGTTGCAGAAGTAGTTTGAAGGTTGAGATCTGCCAATTCCGACTGGTTCAGTTCTAAGATCATAGAATCGGTGAAATCTCCTCCACCTCTTTGAGCGATTAGCGAATTACCTACCCATAAAGCAAGGGTTTTCTGCCCTTGACCAGTGCCCGCAGTCAATCGTGATTGTACGGAAAAACTCTCAGCATCTCTCGGAATCCATACGTCGACAAACTCAGTTCCAAAGAACGGTATCTGTACTGAATGTGCGGCTGAGCCATTGGCGAATACATCTTGCCATCCCCATGAACCAATCGACTCATGCACAACTCCCCATTCTGCCTTTCCATCAGCATCAATATCGATAAATGGATGAGTGGGGGTGCTGGATGGGATTAGAGTTACATCTACATCTGATAATGTCCAACTTTGCCCATTCCCAGTTAATCTAATTTGTACATTCGAGGCCAATTTATCGAACTCGACAGTCATGCCCGTGGTTGTCATATTTTGCCACGGACCTCCATCGACACTAATCTCTTCAGTAGGAGTTCCTGTTACACTAGCCATTACTGCATAGCCTATGATTGGAGAACCGATATTCATTACAGGGCTGGTGAAACTACTATTGTCGGTTCCTGAAATTGAGTTAGATGTTGCAGTCCAAGTGCTGCCATTGGAGACCCAACCAGTAAAGGAGGGGTCGGTATGGAATCCATCGAAGAGTTTTCCTCCGCCACTAATCTCAAAGAGGCGCGGCGAATCTCCATTTTGATTTGGAACGAAGGCGAGATGGAGTCTCAGAGAATCGTGTTTCTCCCAATCGATTCCTCCAAGATCGATTTTATGTGAATTACCTTCTACATATCCTGGAATTGCTACCCCGGTTAAACCATCGAGAATCGTCCAGTTTAGATGAGCACCCCCCGGAATACTTGCATCGAGGAAAATAGGTGGGTAACGACCCTCTTCCATAGTTCCAATAGCGCCATTACCCCATCCAAATGCCGGAGTTGTGAGATTGCCTATCGAAGCCCCGGCAATTTCGATATCATCGAAGAACCAGTAATCACAGCATGTCCCAGAACCCGCGGTTTGTCTTGCCCTAACTTGGAAATTAGAATGATATGCATTACTTGGTAAATTATAGGAAATCTGTGTTGAAGTACCACCTGCGGTTGAACCTTGGAATAACCGAACCGAAGTCCATGAATTTCCACTATTCCTGTATTCCAAATAGAAATTCTCGTTGACATCAGGTTCTTCACCGCAACCGGCATTACCTTGTTTTACCCATGCGCCGAGAGCCATTCCTTGATGGCCAGAAAGGTCGACAACTGGACTTGTTATAGTGACAGAGCCCCCTCTTGTCCAAAAGGATGCACCGCTGGTCCCATTACGGCCACATGACAGCGTTGAACGCTGACCAAACGACGAAGAGCTAGAGGACCAGCCATCAGTTCCTTTATCGAAATTCCAATCAACGCCCATGAAACCAAGTCCGAGGGAACCATCTGAGGATTCACTCACGCCGTTCGAGATCATCCCTGGTCGAGTCCAATCGGTCCAATTGAATCCTGACCCTCTAGAATCAGCACCTGCACTGATAGTCAAATCGATTTCTTGGATCGCCTCATCGGCCGGAGATTCGAGGACAATTCCATTGGTCGTGGAGTCTGCGATGATATTTACTTGCGTCATTGCACCTGGAATGGTGTTGCGGACTATGTCCGCATTCGCGAGGCTGTCTTCATTTGCATGGGTTAGAACCTGCGAAACAGGGCCACTGAGAAGCAGGACGAGCACAAGTACGATGGCCTGTGTCCCCTTTGTAGTTGCTGCCATGCACTCGCTGGATATACTCGATGTAATTCAAAGGAACCCCTTCCGGCCGGATTTTTTGATTTAGTTTGCATCATATGGGCAGAGTAAGCCCCAAAGGGGCTGGTTTCAAGTCATGTTCTCATCTGGCGGGGTTCATGGTGGCACCCAAGCCAACCGATGAACTCGATTCAGTCGCTCTTGAGACTGGTCTCCTAAAGACCTGGTCCGAGGAGGAAGTTTTCGAGAATTCGGTGCAGAATAGAGCCGATGGCGAGCCATTCATTTTCCTTGAGGGACCACCTACAGCAAATGGCAAACCGGGTATCCACCACGTTGTAGCTCGTACCTTCAAAGATCTAGTCTGTAGATGGAAAACAATGGAAGGCTATTTTGTTGAAAGAAAGGGTGGTTGGGATACCCACGGATTACCTGTTGAAATCGAAGTCCAAAAGCGATTGGATTTGATGAGTAATGAGGCGATTGAAGCCTTCGGGATGGAAGAATTCAACAAGGAATGTCGAGATTCGGTTTGGACCTATGAGGCAGCATGGCGTGAAATGACCGAACGCATGGCCTATTGGTGTGACCTCGACGAACCATATGTAACTCTACATGACAATTACATCGAATCCGGTTGGTGGGCTCTCAAACAGATGTTTGAGAAGGACTTACTCTATCGAGGATACAAGGTTCTGCCATATTGTCCACAAACTGGGACTTCATATTCCAGTCACGAAGTGGCTCTTGGATACAAAGAAGTCGAGGAGCCATCTGTTTACATCAAATTCAAACTCGAAGATAGTGATGCTTCAATCCTAGCTTGGACAACCACACCGTGGACTCTTCCGGGAAATGTCGGACTTGCGGTTGGCCCCGATGTCGAATACATCCGTGTTCGTGTTACTTCCGAACCTGAAAATTGGGACGGGCATGGTGGAGCCGAAATCGGTGAAGAATTGATTCTCGCCAAGGACCTATTCAAGGAAGTAATTCGTCATCATTGTGAGGAAGTAGAAACACTACTTGGTAGCGATCTAGTTGGACGCTCGTATGAGCCACTCTTCCCGGGTGCAATCGAGCGTGGAGATTCCAAGACGGCATGGACTGTTATCGAAGCAGATTGGGTCACTACTACCGATGGAACAGGAGTTGTTCACACCGCGGTAATGTATGGTGAAGATGACTACAATCTAGGGATGGAGGTAGGGCTTCCTGCACAACATACAGTCGATATCAACGGTGCTTTCCTCAAAGGAACACACCCCGCCCTTGACGGGCGTTATGTGAAGGACTGCGATGCAACAATAATCGAACTTCTACATGATACAGGATTACTTTATCGCGAAAAAATGTATACTCACGACTACCCACACTGTTGGAGAACCGGCCATCCTCTTCTCTACTATGCAATGGACTCGTGGTTCGTTCGAATGACCGCTGTCAAAGACAGGCTTCTAGAATTCAATTCTCAAGTCGAATGGGCTCCTGATTGGGTAGGCGAAGGTAGATTTGGTGAATGGTTGCGTAATGTCAAGGATTGGGCAATTAGTCGAGAGAGATATTGGGGCACTCCTCTTCCTGTTTGGATTTGTACCAAATGCGAACACCAACACTGTGTCGGTTCAAGAGAGGAACTTGCAGCTATGGCAGCAGAAGGAAGCCCGGTTGCTGACGACCTCCATCGCCCATTTGTCGATGACACAATTCTTTCATGCCCCGAATGTAATTCCGATATGAAACGCGAACCTTTCGTAATGGATTGTTGGTTTGATTCGGGGTGTGCCTCCTTTGCTCAATGGCACCATCCATTTGGAGAGGAAGGAAAATTCGAAAATAATTTCCCGGTTGATTACATCTGTGAAGGTGTTGACCAGACCCGTGGATGGTTCTACACATTACTTGCAGTAAGCACTACTGTCTTCGATAGCATCTGTTACAAGCGCTGCCTTTCACTTGGCTTGATTCTTGATGCTGAAGGAAAGAAGATGAGCAAATCAAAGGGTAATATCGTTGACCCGTGGGACCACTTCAACCGGGAAGGTGCAGATGCAACACGCTGGTACATGGTAACTGCAGGAGCGCCTTGGAATCCACTGAAATTCGACCCCAATGGTGTAAGGGAAACTTATGGCAAGATGTTCCTAACCCTCTGGAATATCCACCGTTTCCATGCTGATTATGCAGCATTAGACGGATTTGATCCTGATACTTCACCAAAGGGTAAGGAAACTCCACTCGATAAGTGGATTCTTTCTCGTCTAAATCAGGTAATTGCTGCAACTCATGCACAATTCGAGTCCTGGGATTTCCATAAGGCATGCAGAGGAATTGAGGACTTCATTGTGAACGATGTATCAAATTGGTATGTTCGTAGGAGCCGTCGACGTCTTTGGGATGAAGCTGCGAGCGAAGATAAGTTATCTTGCCAACACACACTGCACAAGATTCTCGTAACCGTTAGTCGCCTAATAGCGCCGGTTTCACCGTTCATGGCCGATGTGATTCACCGAAATCTCGAGGGCGAATCTGTTCACCTTGCTAACTGGCCAGAAGACGGGACTGTCGACGAGGGAATTATCGAAGCTATGGGCCTTGTTCGAGAACTTGCCGAAACTGGACGTCGTATTCGTGTCGACAATGACCGTAGACAGCGACTGCCATGCTCAGAAGGATGGATAGTTAGTGGGCCCGACCTCTCTTCATTCCACGATATTCTTGCCGAGGAACTCAATGTTGAAACCATATCTCTAGAGAAAGATCTTGACCGATTCCAATCCGAGGTAGTACATCCAAATCGTAGAAGTCTCGGCGCTAAATGCCGTCAAGACCTACCTGCAGTACTAGCCGGAATCGCCGATGGAGATTCGGAATCGATGCTTGCGAGTATCGAGGCGGGAAATCTGGTTATCGCTGGCTATGAAATCACGGCTGAGGACATAGAAATTCGCAGAGTTGAGAGAGTTGGATTCGCTGCTGAAACAATCCAGAGTTCGGATGGTTCTTCAGTATCCTTAGTTCTCGACATGAGCGATACTCCTGAATTGCTTTCCAAGGGACTAGCCCGAGATATTACACGACGTGTCCAAGCCGCACGCAAGGACCTCAACCTCGCAATTGAGGAGCAAATCAAACTCGAAGTTTGGACCAAAGATGCGCCCGAACTTTTCGAGTCTGACCTACAATGGATTATCGATGAAACAAGGGCTTCCAATGCTGAATTCCTAGTTGGTGAAGGTTCTGGTGAAAGTTTCGAAGTGGACGGTGCTACAGTGTGGTATTCGGTCTCTGCTTTGTGAAAACCGAAACAGTCGGGTTGAAATCTGGCCACATAGTGGCCATGCACATGCGAAGAGGACTCCTCGTCACTCTAATCGTTACCAGCACATTGCTTGCTGGATGCTTTGGAAACGGAGAGGAAATCATCTCAGAAGAAGAAGTTCGCCCGATATGGGAAGATTACTCCCTAATCGATCAGGCTGGCCACGAAGACTTGCGAGAATTCGTCACCATCGACCTTCGTACCAATCAATCAACCAACACAAGTTGGGCTGTATTCGACAAAACAAAGGGCGGAAATTGCTGTGAGCATTACCTCGCTACCAGTATCGAAGGCACCATTATGAATATCGGTGGTGAGTATCCGGTTTGGTCGAATGACCGTGGCCATGAATGGGACACATTTGTCCCAGGAATAATCCCCGCAAGCACCTGCCGAACTCCAGTTCCAACCAACCCGGGACAAGAAGGACTGGGAGAGGGGAGCATCGTTCAAGCAACCAATGGCGACATTATCTCGATGTCCTGGTTCCCTTACATCGGTGCCGATGGTAAAATCGACAAGTTCTACGCAATCATCTACGATGATGAAGCCATGGCGTGGAAGTGGTGTTACAATCGTATGACTGAACCATTCTATGACCGGTCATGGCAAGTAGAAGTTGTTGGACCGATTTCAAGCAGTATCGGTAGTGGCGATTATGCTAGTCTCGTTGTGTCTAATTTCTGGCATCAAACACAAAACGCTGGTGGACAAATCAGTGTTGATGGACTAAATTACTACAATTTCCAATTTGCAGGACGAAGTGCAAATCCGCCAGTTGCAGAGGTTAACCTCAACTATACGGATGCAAATTTGGAGCCCTATTGGGATGTGAACAAGCCACACAAGGAAATGCGTTCGTTCGCTATACCAGAAGGCGGACTATACTTCCCTCAGTACTTCAGTGATGGCAGTTCAGCATTCCTTGACACCAGCCTAAATTGGAATAAGCACGATGTGATGTTCCCTTCGGAATACTGCCAAATCGATTCGGCGGGGGCGATTCATTGTGTATCCCTTGCAGGAACCACTTTCACACACTACCTTTCATGGGATGGTGGACTCAACTGGAGCACTCAAAATTACAGTGATGAGAACTGGGCGAGTATCGAAGAATGGGAATTCCAAGCAAATGGAGAACAGGACCTATTCATTCTCAATGTACGTTTCCAAGATGCTAGCGGCCCAGATGTCGATACTGTCTTCCATGTTCGAGGATATTCCGAGGACATGAGTCCAGATACTCTAACCTACATTGGTCAAGGAGACCTTGATTCGACTTCAGGTGCTGGTAATGATATCCGATTTGATTTCGCTTCTATTGCCATTCTACGGGATGGTGGAGCGATAATCGCCTTCCATGATTCTACTCACGAAGACCCACTCTTTGCTGTTGAAGTTGAGATGCCGGTATACGGCCCAGAAGAAGAGTGAAATCAGCACTGCCTTGCAGCTTCTTCACCATAGTCTTGCATTGGCACTTGGAATAGATCATCACATGTTCTATTCGCTAGAGGTAGGGTTAGTGTCCCCGTCTCCCAATTAATTGAGTAATCTCCTGCTGCTGCTGGACTTGGAACATAATCCTCACCAGTCTGACTAAGGGTAAAGTGAATGCTTTCACCTGCAGCAAGGAATACATCTAGCGGTAAAAATTCAATCATTGCAGTAACCGGTGAAAATGGTACTAAACTAGGGCTCCCATCTCTACCGCCTGCATGGAATCTCAGGTCCATTACAGCATGACCAAGATGCATTCCACTATCATCTGTCATCTCTATGAAAATGTGTCCTGAATTTGTGGTATGGGGAGCAACATCAACATGGAGAGTAGGCATTCCTGCAAGGTATGTATCCTCTGTGAATGGACCATAGGAGAATGTGATTGGGCCTCTTGCTGATCCCATTATTGCGCCTGTTGGGCTCAAGTCTACAACACTGATTGCAACATATTCTGTATCTACGGATGGCCATGTGGTCTCGAATCTCCAACCTCCACGGTTGTCTTGTATCTCGACGCCAAGAACTGGAGCTTCGCCCTCGCCCTTCAGATACCAATCGAACCAGTATAGCATCTCATCTGCCCAGTCCCAGCGTAATCCGTACGGGAATGCCTCTGCTCCACGGCCGGGGCTCTGTCCGGCATGACCCGATTCTCTATCGGGGTAATCATGAGCCCATTGACCTGCTAATGTCTTGATCTCAATTCCTGCAGTCTCAGCGATTTGATGAGTTGGAAAAGCCATGTGTGGGTCTACATTCCAATCCTGCATGCCCTGAATAATGTAAATTGAACCATTGTAATTCTCCACAACACGGTCAAGGAATGAGCGCTCTGTCCAGTAGTCATTACCTGCATAGTCAACCATTCCACCTGTAAGATAAGCCGCAGGACCATTGTAGTATCCTTCCATATACCCTTCACACAAATTCTGTGAATCATCACTATCGCCATCAATACCAAAGGATCCATAGACACCATTGTGCATTATCATTCCACGTGCTTCCATGCTACCATTACGCCACATTAATTCATGAACACCAATCAGTCCACTCATTGGAACAATAGTTGCGAGATACGGATTTCCAAAAGTTGCTGCCTGCCATGGAGTACTTCCATCGTATGATTTACCGATTATTCCGACTTTACCATTGGACCAGCCTTGTGAACCCATCCAGGTGACCGCGGCATCGATTCCTCTCTGTTCATCCGTACCCATCAAATCCATGCAATGATTTGATTCACCTGTGCCAAAAACGCTAACCTGAGCAACGCCATAGCCGTGAGGAACATAATTCTCGATTAAGAAGCGGCCGAGTCTATCAGCTGGAGTGAGGGCGTCTACATCGCCATCGGAGTAGTATGGCCCGATTTCTGCAATTACTGGAACCTGACATTCGGGAGTGAGTTCTTCTGCTTCCCAATCACATCCTTCGATTATTGGTAACCACAATCCCAGATGTACTTGGGCATCACCTGTCAGACCAGCCCCGCCATCGGCAGCAGTTATCGAATCGACATCAACAAAAACACTGCGCACAGCATCAATTCCAAATGAACCATTTACAGAAACGCGACTGAAAATATCAGTGTCTGCATAAATCAAATCTGCTCTTTCCCAAGGCTGGGGATAACCCGATTCTTCTTCGGGTAATGAGACTATTTCATCCTCTCCGAAACAACCGGAAAACATGGCTGGCAACAGAATTACCAGCATAAATAGCGACTTACGCATGCCCTACGGGCATCAGCCAATAGTATTGAGACTATCCATTAGAGGCTGTAAATTCCAAATTCGTCTAGTGGGTGGGTTCTTGTGCTGTAACCATTTGAGGGAAAATATGCGCCGAATTATTGTTGCTTTTGTTCTGATTTTTGCAACGATTCCTGCTGGATTTGTAACTGCTGATGGAACACACGACGTTGGTTGGACCATCAATACTGAGGATTACAAAGGAGTGACAATTTCAGAAATTCTTGTTTCCCCTTCCGATGAAGCCCACGATGGAGTTGACTGGAATAGCGATGGAGTGATTGGGATACAAAGTGACCAATACATCGAATTAACCAATGATGGTAGTTCAATTGTAGACCTTTCAAATTGGACATTAGATGATGATACCAATGGTGGTAGTGCACCATGTCAAATTCTAAACATGAGTATTGCTGTAGGTGAATCTATTACATTTTACCGAGCTACTACCAAAATCGCATTGGAATATTTCGATGCTGATTTTGCAGTATTGAAGGAGCCTGATGGTACCATTCAGAGCCAGTTCCACTATCCCGGAGAAGATTCGGATTGGGATAAAGTGTATGCTAAGGGCAATAATGGATTGTTGATTAAAGAAGATCCCACTCCCTCTAGCGTTCAAGGCACTTGTATTGCAGGAAATGCCACCGGCGAACCCGGTGATTATTCAGATAGTGGAGAATGGACAATAAATGAGAATAATTACCTCGGAGTAATGATTTCAGAAATACTTGCATCAACATCTGATGCCGAGAACGGTGGCACTGACTTGGATGGTGATGGCGAACTTTATCGAAATAGTGAGCAATATATTCAATTGACTAATAATGGTTCAAATGATGTCGATATTTCAGAATGGATTCTTGACGATAATCCAGCAGGTGGAAGTGCACCGTGCCAAATTGGTTGGGACACAACTATCGCAGTAGGTGAATCAATAGTGTTCTATCGTGCCAAAACTCACATCGAGTTTGACTATTTCGAGGAGGACTTTGCTGTATTGAAGGAGCCTAGCGGTACCGTGCAGAGTCAAATTCACTACCCCGCTGAAGATTCATTTTTTGACAAAGCATACACGGTTAATGCAAACGGCTCATTGACAAAAGAAGATCCAAGCCCTGCAAGTCGACATGGTACTTGCTTCCCACTACCTGATAATTCAGAGGATACCTACATTTTGCAGGGCCGGGTTGTTACAATGTCTGGCGAAAATAACGTTATCGAAGATGGTAATGTAATGATAGAAGATGGGAAAATAGTTGCTGTTTGGGCTGATGATGAGATTCCTCCAATCAATACCGATGGAATCACAACCTATGATACTGAAGCCTCGATTTACCCTGGTTTAATCGATTTACACAATCATATGCATTACAATCACATTCCTCTTTGGGACTTTAATGTGCACTTGTCTGATTCTCAGAAATCTGATGAAGGCGGTTACGAAAATCGTTACCAATGGGGAAATAACTGGGACTATGGTCCAAGCATTACTTGGATGAAGAACAATGTTCAGGATTACAATCGCTGGGACATGTCTTCTGAGCAAATGAAGTACGCGGAAGTACAAGCTGTTGCTGGAGGAGTTACGGCTGTTCAAGGGTCACCCTCTAGCGGTACCGATCCATGGGATTCTATGCTATCTCGAAATGTAGAGTTATACAATTTCGGCCAAGATGGAATGTACACCTGCGCAGTATGTGGTCCAACTGAAGGTGATTACAATGCTGACTACATTATTGATAAGAATATATCCGGATCTCTAAATGCTTGGTTTGTACATCTTTCAGAAGGTGTAGATTCCAGTAGTAAATCTGAGTTTGATACCCTATACAATAAGGGATTAATCATGGATGAAACTGTAGTGATTCATGGTACTGCTCTGGACCAAAGCCAATTTGAAAAGATGGGAGATAAAGGGGCCGGGCTAGTATGGTCTCCAATCTCCAATCTACTTTTGTATGGAGATACAACTGATGTTGTCGCTGCAGATAACGCAGGTGTGACAATCTCTCTAGCACCAGATTGGGGCCCAAGTGGTTCAAAGAATAATCTTCATGAATTGAAAGTAGCTGACCTTTGGAACAAGGATGTTCTAGGCAATCATTTCAGCGACTATGAGTTAGCTGAAATGGTAACAAGTAATCCTGCTGAGATTAGTAATTGGCAAGGTTTCGTTGGTCAAATCAAACCGGGCATGTATGCTGATTTAATGGTAGTAGACTCATTCCATGAAAATCCATATCGCAATCTAATTGATGCAATTGACCCTGATATTCGTCTAACAATCGTACATGGAAAGGCTGTATTTGGGGACATAGACATCATGACTGCAATGAACGGTGATGATTGGGAATACATCAATGGAAGTGGATTTGCCAAAGCAGTAGATGTTACCTCGCCTTCGGAAACCGAGGGAATGCAAACTTGGGTTGAGATTGAATCGGGTTTGTCCATGGCAATGCGCAATGAATTTGTGGACATTAAGGCAAACTGGAACGATGTATCGGGCATGACCGATTCAGAGATTAATGATTGGCTCGATACAACCTTTGATGGAGATTACAAAGACAATGTTAATCATTTGAAAAATATGACATTAGACCCGATTTTTACAATACATGATGAGAGGTATTTCGACGTAATTAATCGTTCAGCCCACGCAAATTTCCACATTGACATGTCAAAACTCTACGACTACTATGACATTGCATATGATGCAAATTCGAATCGCCCATACATCACAGATTCAGACTACTCCAACGATACAAATGTTGACCCCGGACCAGATCCAGACCCTGATCCAATGAAGGAGGGATGCATGGACTCGGATGCGACAAACTTCGACAGTCTAGCAGAGGTCGATGATGGTACATGTGTGTACCCACAGGCAGATTCTGATGGGCCGTGTGTAGGAATTTGTGGAACTGGTGATGATTCCACAGCAGGAGAAAATGGAGTTGGAACGAATACAATCTTGATTACTGTTGCATCGTTCATTCTTGCTATAATCTTCATTGGGGCATTGATTATGAATGTCGCAAAGAAAGGCGATGAAGAATATGTTTCTGAATTGGAAGTTTCAAACGCAATAGCGGAAAATTCTGATGCAAGGGTTCCAGAATTACCCCCAGTAGGTCCACCTCCAGGTGGACTGTGATTAGTTAAGGTCCCAAGTTGGTCCTTCGGGAGTATCGGTAACAACAACACCCAACGCATTGAGTTCATCGCGTATTGCATCGGCAGAAGGCCAATCCTTCGCCTCTCTTGCTACAACTCTTCGTGCGAGAAGTGACTCTACTTGTTCGGCGATTTCTGCCTTTCTCGGGTCCTCTTCAGGCTCTAACATCACTTGCTCTCGTGAGGGGAGAACTCCCAAGACATCACCGGCGGTATCCTCGAGCCATTCGACAACATGTAAGGCGTATGCAGCTACATCATCTCCATCGAGTTCGGTTAACATGCGGCTCATTTCACGCAATGCACCAAGCACTTTTGCACATGCCTCTCGGGAATTGAAATCATCATCCATAGCCTTGGCGAATCCTTGGGCCATCTTCTCTAGGAGTCCAAGACTCTTGACAATTGGAACAGCACTGGCAATATCTCCCTCGGGTAAAGGAACCGGATCTTCTCCCATTAATTCCAGAGCAGCTTTGTACACACTGATTAATCGCTCGTGATTCTTTGCTGCATCTTTGATGAGTTGTTCATTCATATCGATTGGTGAGCGATAATGAGCATTGATGAGTGAAAATCGTAATACAAGTGGGTCAACCTTGCCGAGTATGTCTTCAATCGTCCAGAAGTTACCCAATGACTTACTCATCTTTTCTCCATCGATATTTACGAATCCATTGTGAAGCCAATGATGAACAACTGGTGAACACCCAGTATGGCACTCACCTTGGAAAATCTCTGCCTCATGATGAGGGAATAACAAATCATGACCTCCACCGTGGATGTCGAATTGCTCTCCAAATGCATCCATGCTCATTGCAGTACATTCGATGTGCCAGCCCGGTCTACCTGGCCCCCACGGTGAATCCCATGTCGGTTCACCGGGCTTCGCCGCTTTCCACAATGCGAAATCCTTGTGATCACGCTTGGTCGCACCAGTATCATCGACTCTGCCCCCAGCACCTGAACGTACTGCATCGATATTCTGTCCTGTAAGGAGTCCATATTTTTCAGGAGCACTATCAACGCTGAAGTAGACTCCATCGTCTGCCGCATAGGCATTACCTTTCTCAATCAGGTCGGCAGTAATTGCAATCATCTCTTCCACATACTCTGTACATCGAGGGTACTGGTCTGCTCTCAGAATGTTAAGGGTATCCATATCGCGGAAATATGTGGCGATATTATCTTCGACAAGTTCTCTCCAATCGCTGCCGGTTTCATTGGCTCGATTGATGATTTTATCATCGATATCTGTGAAATTTTGTACATATTCTACATCATACCCTGACTTTTCAAGCCAACGATGAATCAAGTCGAATGCAAGATAGCATCTTGCATGACCAAGATGGCAAAGGTCGTAGACAGTGACGCCGCAAATATACATCTTCACACGCCCAGGTTCCATAGTCGAGAAGTCGACCTTCTCACGGCGCCTAGTGTCGTGTACACGTAGTGGCATCACCCCTTCGGGGTGAATCGTCCTATTCAACGATGTGGGCATGGCTTGAAGACAAGAGGCCCAATGGGCACTCATGGCAGGTCCAGTCGTTGTCACCGGCGTGAATGGCCACATTGGCAATAATCTTGCTAGAGACTTGCTTGCAAATGGTTACTCGGTGAGAGGGACTGTTCGCGATTTAAGCAAAACCCCAGATCTCGATATCGAAGTTATGGTTGCAGATGTATTGTCCACCGATGGTTGGGCCCCAGTACTCGAAGGCGCTAGTGGTCTTTTTCATCTTGCTACAATCTATGCTACTAGCGGTAATGGGCAATTGATTATCGATACTGCTAATCGCGGCACTGAGAACGTATTAAGGGCCGCTGCAGCTGCTGGAATCAAACGTGTTGTATACACTTCATCTGTTGCAGCAATTGGCTCGTTACCTCTTGGGGTAAAAGATGAATCCAACTGGAATGAGAATTTTTCATTACCCTATACAAGAGCAAAAACCGAATCTGAAAAACGGGCATGGGAATTGGCTGAAGAATTGGATTTGGACCTTCGTGTTATCAATCCAAGCGGCGTTCTTGGTGGCAGTTTCTCCAGACCTACTCCTTCAACAGATGTTATCGGTGATGCACTGAAAGGAAAATATCCCATAGTACCCAAAATACCTCTCGCATTCGTTCATGTAAACGATGTGGCAAAGGCACACCGGCTTGCATTTGAGAATGATGATGCTCACGGGAGATATATTCTCGCACCGCACCAAGACACAGATATTCACAAGTTATTGAAGAGGGGAAAGGAATTGTATCCAAAATCAAAACTTCCAAAAATCGGGCTTTCGCTTTGGCTACTGCCGGTTGTAGTATTCCAGGATTGGTTCCAAGGAATTTTCACAGGGAAACGCATGCTTACGAGAAAAGCTGCGAAAGCTTTTGCCAGAGGAGATTCAAAATACAGTAGTGCAAAAGCCGAGAAAGAACTAGGAATGGAGTGGATGTCTATCGATGATTGCATCCGTGATACTGTGGAGGCTTACCTATGATTGAAGACAAACTAGCAGCACGTCTGGGGTGGTCAATCCCTGCTGCCACAATTACTCTCTCCACACTTGTTCATGCAATTTCAGGTAATGCTCGTGCCATTCCTTTCTTCATTAGCGAAGGTGACCATCCTGGACTTGAGCGATGGATTTTCACCGCTGGTCTTGCTTTTTCCGGCCTAGTATTGATGTGGGTCTCATGGAGATTATTCCAAGTAAAACGCGAAGGTTCACGCTGGTATTGGATTCACCTTTCCCTCCTCGCTGGACTTTGGGTTGGTGGAAATCTCACAATAATGTCATTCATGGATATGTATGACCATCCAGAAATGCATGTCATAACCGCACTGAATGTATTCCATTTCGGCCTTGTATGGGGCGTACTTGCACATCTTGCGATAAAAGACGGAAATCTCGCAGGCAAAAAACTCAGAATGGCTTCGATTATACTCGCTTTCACATCGTTTTGGATAATGACTTGGACTATGGGTGAGGCTTTCGCGGAAAACCCTGAAGCGCTCACGCCCCCACTTGCGCTTAGCGAAGTACAAGGCTGGATAGACTATGCTGCACCAGCCGAATATCTCTTGGCTGTAGGATTAATTTTGACTCTAGCATCATTTGAGAAAGATTTCGATTCCAATGAGGAAGAGGAGTGAAATGCCAACATTACTCATCGTAGATCTTCTTGCCGAACGCGAGGCTTTCGGAGAGCATGGTACTGGTGAAATTGTGCGGCATTTTCCCGGCTATGAAGTTCTACTTTGGGCACCTCATACTGAAAATCCCAGAGAGTATCCTTTCGGGGAAAGAATCGAATCTCCTGTTGAACACGATGTATTATTCATCACAGGTAGTAGACGCAATGTTTCGATGTGGGAGCCTTGGATGGACGAAGTCGCAGAACTGATTCGCTCGAGTGAGGCCCCCATCTATGGAATCTGTTTTGGCCATCAGATAATTTGCAGTGCTTTGGGTGGCAAAGTAATACGAGAAGAAGTTGGGAGCCATTTTGTCGCACCAGTTCACTATCTCGATGGCCGAGTAGTAGACCAATTATTCACACATCAAGATCATGTGGTTGATGCTGGCGAAATGGAAGTAATCGCATCTTCTGAACACTGCGAAATCGTTGCATGCAAGCACCCTACCAGGGAAATAAGCACAGTGCAATTCCATCCTGAATCAGTCCAGTCCGTGCTAGAACATTCACTGATATGTGGCGATATGACTATCGAAGAAAGGATGGCTTTTGGCGAGGGTATTCAAACCCTCGATGTGGCACAATCACTCTTCCTCTGATTTCAAAGCAGTGATTTTTTCATCATTTGCTTTGATCTGTTGCCATACGATTTCGGCAATATCCTTGACTTCGATATCCGAGCCTATTGAAGAGAGTCCATCTGTAACCATTGTCGAACAGAATGGGCAACCTACTGCTACTGTATTAGCACCAGTTGAGGCCAACTCCTTAGCACGAATTATATTCACGCGGTCGTGGTCATCGTCCACATGTTCTTCCATCCACATTTGCGCACCTCCTGCTCCACAGCAGAAAGAGTTCCTACCATGGTTTTCAGTCTCGATATCAACTCCGCCAATCGCATCTCGAGGAGCGTCGATTTCTCCACCGATTCTACCGAGATAACACGGGTCGTGGTAAGTGATGTTTCCATCGTGGCCAGGTTCCGGTAATTTTCCTTCACCCTGAAGATGATTGATTAACTGAGAGTGGTGCATGACCTCGATATCTTCACCGCCGAAGTCCTTGTATTCTGTTCCAAGAGTATGGAAACAATGAGGGCAGGACGCTACGATTTTCTTTACTCCAATCTCCTCAAAGGTAGCAAGATTTGTCTCAGCGAGCATTTGGAATAGATACTCATTTCCTGCACGTCGTGCTGCATCACCGCTACAACCTTCTTGCATTCCGAGGATTCCAACATCTAGACCTGCCTCTTTCATAATGGAAATAGTGTCACGTGCAACCTTCTTGTTGCGCTCATCGAATGAAGCTGCACAACCTGCGAAGTAAATGTACTCTGCAGCCTCTCCAACTTTAACATCGAGATCATTTGCCCAGTCACCACGCTCATGCATTGGAATTCCATAGGGGTTGGAATCGCTTTCGAGATTCTCGATAGTGGACATTAGTGGCATAACGGTCTCTTCGACCTTCTCATCAAACTCCATGCGTTCCATCATCAAGTGACGACGAGCATCGGTCAATTTTGGTACATGCTCGATATTTACCGGGCAAACATCGACACATGCATTGCAAGTTGTACAAGCCCAAATCGCTTCTTCACCAAAACGAGTGATAATGTCCTCCTCGGGTTGTTCTCCCTTGAGAAGTAATTGAGCATGGTCGTTTGCATATCCTCTGACATCGTGAATAATCTGCATAGGGTTGAGGGCTTTTCCACTAGCATATGCGGGACAAACATCTTGACATCGCGCACAGGAAGTACAAGCCCAACCATCAATCAAACTGCGCCAGGTTAGTTGTGTATACTGAGAGGCCCCAAATGTCTCTATGTCGAGATCATCGAGAGGAACCGCTGTTCCATTTTCATCCATTTGGAGAGGACGCATCTTACCAACAGGCTGGGTATCGAAAAAGAAAACATTTGGTAATGCCATTACTAAGTGCATATGTTTGGATAATGGTATTAGGAAAAGGAAGGTACAAATCGCCACCATATGTGCCCAGTATGCGATATTTACAGTGCTTTGACTAGGCGAATATGTATCGGCAACCCATGCACCAATCATTTCCCAAGTCTTGTGAGGACCCTCTCCTGCTTCAACCACGAAAGCAGTAGTACAGATTGTCATTATCAATAATAGAATGACATTACCTTCGAGTTGGCTCTTGCCCTTCAATTTCTCAGGAGTGAAAAGCACCCTGCGATTTAGTGCGAGGAAACAACCGATTAAGGCGCTGGTATATCCAAGTTCAACCATCGCATTCCAAGCAGGGTTAAGCAAATCTGGCAATAGATATTCAGAGAACCTATTTCCCGATGCAAGGTCGAACATGTCCGTGGAAAGCATGAGGAATCCCCAGAACATGAGAACGTGCATTCCTCCCGCTACAGGGTCTTCCAATACCTTGCGTTGGCCAAGCCAAACAGATGCTGTTTCTTTGAGGCGCTTACCCCATGAATCGAAGCGATTATCTTTTGCGCCGAGCCTAACAAGCCGTGTTGCTTTGATGACTTGGTAAGAAAAGAAACCAATTGAAACTACACCGAGAACCAGAAGGATGTACCAACCGGATATACCCGAATAGCTGACATCGAGTGGGTGCTGCATTAAGCCCACGAAGTGGGCTCACGACTTCAACCCAACGGAGAAGTACCGGGGACGCAACGCATGAACATGGTGCAGGCGAGCGCGCCCGGCAAGTGCATCCTCTTCGGAGAGCATGCGGTAGTTTACGGGCAACCTGCGGTTGCTGTAGCCATCGATCAACGAATGGCAGTAAACATCGAAGTCAGTGAGGACTGGAAGATTGACGGCTTGCGTTTCTCTCCACATAAGCATCCACATGTCGAGGCACTAAAACAGCGACTATGGGCTAATGGACCTTCACTTTCAATAAAGGTCATAGGAACGATTCCTGCTGCTTCAGGACTTGGTTCATCTGCGGCCTTATCTGTTGCTGCTTCCGCTGCACTAAGGTGTGCTCGAGGCCGTCAAATCAAGGATGACGACTGGTCGGAAGGCTGGACTGCATCAAGGCCAAATGGAGTTTACGAAGGTCCATGGTCTGCTGACAAAGGAGATGAAATCTACAACGGGGCCAAAGCGGTCGATGAGGATGAATGTGCAATTCTCGCCCATGCTGTTGAGGCTGCGGCCCAAGGTGGCAAGGCATCACCAATCGATTCTAGCACATGTGCTCACGGTGGTTGTATCGTACTTTCTAACAAAATAGAAAAGGATCTGAATTGGCTATATTCAAGAAATTTAAATGATGTTTCTTGGGAAGTTCATTCGGTAGAACTACCAGAGAGCATGGAGGATGTTTGGCTTGTAATTGGCAATACTGGTATTCGTGCCCCTACCGCTGAACAAGTAGCAATTGTTGCAAGAACATTGGAATCTGAACCCGAGAGAATGTTGGAGATTGAGACGATTGGAATTATCGCTCGAAGAGGAATATCTGCACTGATGAATGGGGATATGGAAGGTGTTGGTAGAGCAATGAGTGAAAATCATCTCCTCTTGAGAAATCTTGGAGTCTCTTGTCCTGAATTAGAGAATCTAATCGCGGCAGCTGCACCTTCTTCCCTTGGAGTGAAATTAACTGGTGCTGGAGGTGGTGGTTGTATGATTGCTCTAACCCGAGATGCAAGAGCAACAAGTGAGGCAATTGAGCTTGCTGGAGGGCGCACCTTGATTTCTAGGCTCGGAGCGCACGGTTTAGAGGTAGACAGCGAGGCTGATTCACCACTTTGGAACCCCTTTGAATGACGGATTTGCCTTATATAGGGGTATATAATCCGCCGTCACATGAACGATGAGGACCGTCTTACTGTTGTCAATGTTGTCGCCAGCACCCGCGTTGCGGAAGAATTAGACCTGCCGGATATCGCAATTCAGTTGAATTGTGAATATGAACCCGAGCAGTTTCCTGGTGTTGTCTACCGTGTAACTGAACCAAAACTCGCAATCCTAATGTTCCGCTCCGGCCGTGCAGTATGCACTGGTGGAAAGAATGAGGATAACATCCACACAGGTATTGAGCGAATGATCGATGATTTGCGCTCAGCAGGAATTACCACATGGGATTTGAAGGACGTCGAAATCGAAGTCCAGAATATGGTTGCAACATATGCACTTCACTACCCTGAAGACTACGATGGACTTCAGAGAATGGATACTCAAGAGATGAAGAAAGGAGACCCACTTGCTGGACTACCTCGAAAGTTGAACTTGAACAACCTAACCTTCCACCTTCCATTCGACAAGGTCGAATATGAGCCAGAGCAGTTCCCGGGACTGATTTACCGCCTTGACTACCCTAAGGTTGTCTGTCTTATTTTCGGATCCGGAAAGATGGTAATCACTGGTGCACGCCACAAGGACGAGATTCTTGAAGCGGTACAGATTATCCAGGACGAGCTGGCAGACCTGCTCTGATTGACCATGATTGGTTGGATTACAACCTGGGATATCAGGTGCGGTATCGCCACATACTCCGCATTCCTATCGCGTGAGTTTGACGAGGAAGTAACGATTCTTTGTCAAAAAGGCGAAGGTGAAAAGGGAAGCAAAGACGTCATCCCGTGTTGGGAAAGAGACACCAATGATTTTTCTGGAATCCTATCGCAGATTTCGATTCTTGGAATTGAAAAAATCATTATCCAACACCAACCAGGATTGTTGAGATTTTCATATCTAAACGAATTATTGTTGACCCTTTCTAGAATGGAGATTAAGGTCATTATTACAATGCATAATACGAGAGACCGTTCTCTTGTTTTCCCTTCAAAGCGCATCGAAAAAGCAATTGAAGGACTCCGAACTGTTTCTACTGTAATGGTACATTCAAATGCTGATGTCGAGAACCTCTCAGCACTTGGGATTAAAGCAAATGTCACAATGATACCTCATGGGATTTATCCTCCTCCTTCAGAAGATACTGAAGGATTGGAACTCAGTGGAAAGACAATTGCAACTTTTGGATTCCTCTTACCCCACAAAGGTCAAGTCGAATTGATCGAGGCCTTTGCAAGATTGGAGGGTTGGGATTCTCTTCTGCTATTATGTGCGGTTCGAGAAGGAACTGGAAAAACTTTGGACAAGTGCAAACGCCTTATTACAAAACATGGTCTGGAAAATAGAGTGCAAATCATTACCGAATTTTTGGATGATGAAGTTGCAGTCAAGACTCTTGCAGGTTGTGACCTTCTAGTATTCCCATATCAAAACACAAAGGAAAGCGCATCCGGAGCGGTTCGAATGGGGGTTGCATCTGGAGCCCCCCTTGCCGTCACTCCCATCCCAATTTTCGATGATATCGAAGGTGCAATTAGACTTCCTGGAACTTCAGTCGACGATATTGTCAAGGGAATTCAAGCCATTGATGAATCACAGATGGATGCTTCCAAAAAAGCCATTGTCAAACTAAGAGATTCCTTACAATGGAGTGAAGTCGCAAATAGACTTCAAGCATTATTTTGAATGTGTTCGATGATAGCATCGGCTGCTTCTTCGGCACTCATTTCAGTAGTGTCGATTCGGATTTCGGGATTCACGGGCTCCTCATAAGGGCTCGAAATTCCAGTGAAATTAGGCAACTCTCCGGCGCGGGCTTTTGCGTATAACCCCTTGACATCACGCTGTTCACACACCTCGAGAGGAGTATCGATGAATACCTCGATGAACTCTCCTTCTTGGACCAGTGACCTCGCCATATCTCGCTCGCTTGCAAATGGCGAAATAAATGATGTAATGCAGATTAGTCCTGCATCGAGCATCAATTTACCCACTTCGCCGATGCGACGAATATTTTCAACTCTATCCGCAGGAGTGAATCCTAAATCTTGATTGAGACCGTGCCTTACATTATCACCGTCAAGCGTTATTGTATGACGGCCAAGTGCATGGAGTTTCTTTTCCAGAATATTTGCAATGCTTGATTTCCCAGAACCGGAAAGCCCGGTTAACCAGAGCATCATCGCTTTCTGCCCTTTTGACTCTGACCGACTTTCCTTGCTGACATCCATTGCTTGCCAATGGATATTATCGGCCCTTCGAAGAGCGAAGTCAATGAGGCCCATCCCCACAGTTTCATTGGTTAAGCGATCCATGATGATGAAGCCACCCATGGTTGCATCCTCATCATATGGATCGAATGCAATCCTCTCATGTAGAGAAATATTACAGATTCCAATCTCGTTGAGGTCAAGCACTTTAGCAGGAAGTTCAACAAGTGTATTAACATCAATTCTATGCTTCAGTCTAGTGAGGTTCATTCCTGTTATTTGCGTACTGGATTTGAACAAATACTGACGCCCGGGCATCATTGCAGATTCGTGCATCCATAGAACTCGGGCTTGAAATTGGTCAGCCAACGAACAGGGGTGTTCAGCAGTAGTGATGATATCACCCCGGGAAACATCGACCTCTTCTGTGAGTGTAATAGTGATTGACCGACCAGCTCCTGCAAGCGGTAAGTCTCCTTCCCAAGTGACGATTTTGTCGATAGTAGATTCAGTGCCACTTGGTAGAATCCTAACCTTGTCTCCAGGTGAAACTGTGCCACTTGCAACTAAACCAGAGAACCCACGGAAATCGAGATTCGGGCGATTGACCCACTGTACTGGCATGCGGAATGGGCGCATTTGTGCCGCAGATTCAACCTCAACACTCTCGAGATATCCCATCACAGTTTGTCCGTCATACCAAGGGGTATTCTCGCTATTGTCAACGATATTATCTCCCTTCAGTGCTGAAATTGGAATCGAAGTTATTTCTTCAAGTTCGAGTGCTTCAGATGCAAATTTCTTGTATTCTGAAACTATGGAGTCATAGACTTCTTGTGAATAATCTACGAGGTCGAGTTTGTTTACTGCTAACAGGACCTTCTTCACGCCAACCATGCTGACGATGAAACTGTGCCTCCTAGTTTGAGTAAGTACGCCTTGTCTTGCATCGATTAAGATAATTGCAACATCTGCTGTTGAGGCTCCAGTTGCCATGTTACGAGTATATTCTTCATGGCCGGGGGTATCGGCTACGATGTATTTGCGCTTCTCGGTCGAAAAGAATCGATATGCTACATCGATTGTGATGCCTTGTTCCCTTTCAGCAGCTAAACCATCTACAAGTAAAGCGAAATCGATTTCTCCATCCTGCGTCCCAACCCTCTTGGAATCAGCCTCGAGAGCAGTGAGATGATCGTCGAATAACATGTGTGATTCGTACAACATCCGTCCTATCAAAGTGGATTTACCGTCATCGACTGAGCCACATGTAATGAATCTAAGGAGGCCTTTTTGCTCATGGGTAGCAAGGTAGGACTCGATGTCCGTTGCGATAAGGTCACTGACGTGCGCCATCAGAAATACCCCTCTTTCTTCTTCTTCTCCATCGAGGCTGAACTATCGAAGTCAATCACTCGACCTTGCCTCTCTGAAGTGGTGGTAAGTAGCATCTCTTGGATGACTTGCGGGAGAGTGGTGGCTTCAGATTCGACTGCGCCGGTTAATGGATAACAACCAAGGGTCCGAAATCGGACCATTTTCATCATTGGTTCTTCGCCTTCTTCAAGGGGAATTCTCTCGTCGTCGACAAGAACAAGCACGCCGTCTCTCTCGACAACTGGCCTTTCTTTTGAGAGATAGAGTGGTACGATTGGAATATTCTCCAAATGGATATATTGCCAAATATCAAGTTCAGTCCAATTTGATAAAGGGAAAACACGAATCGATTCGCCCTGTGCTTTTCGTGAATTGAATACGTTCCATAATTCAGGTCGTTGCCGCTTTGGGTCCCAGCGATGGTCGCTAGTTCTGAAAGAGAATATGCGTTCTTTTGCACGGCTCTTCTCTTCATCTCGTCGTGCACCGCCAAAGGCCACATCAAATCCATGGGCGTCTAGTGCCTGTTTCAGACCTTGAGTTTTCATCACATCAGTATGTACGGCTGAGCCGTGAACAAATGGATTCATTCCCATTTCTTGGCCTTCAGGATTGATGTGTACAATGAGATCTAGGCCAAGGTCAGATGCCATTTTATCTCTAAATTCAATCATCTCTGAAAATTTCCACATCGTATCGATATGCATTATCGGAAATGGTGGCTTAGAAGGGTGAAACGCCTTCATTGCCAAATGTAACATCACCGAAGAATCCTTGCCAACCGAATAGAGCATTACTGGATTTTCTGCTTCGGCAACAACCTCTCGCATGATGTGAATGGCCTCGGCTTCAAGTCGCTGAAGGTGAGTCATCCTATCCTGCATAAGCACACCTCAGTATTACCTTCGGGTACTTATCTCATTCATCAAGGCTGGTATCTCTCCCTTCGGGAGAGTATCGATGCCGCCTGCCGTTTCTCTACCGCCTCCACCAAACTTGGCACAGAGTTCACCAATACCATTCTCGCCCCTGACTGAAATTTGCAATGTTTCCCCTCTATCGATTGCGATTACATGGGGTCCACCTCCTCCTCGATTCAAGCGATGAGCATAGACTCCAACCACTCTGCGAGCCCATGGCTCATCGGGTAACATGTGAATTCCATCCACGATTTCAATACTATCACAATGGGCAATATCTTCTGCAAATCCGGACCTTAAGCGAAAGAATGTCTCGCTTTGCATGAATACCTCTGGACTTCCCGCTTCAAGGCACGCTACCATCAATTCATCAGGATGAAAATGAAGGTCGGCTAGACTGAAACCATATCCATTGTAATTGAGAAGTTCGCCCAATTCTGCAAGGTCATCTCTGCTGGAGTGTGCTCCTAGTCCATCTCCATGCAAGGCAACCATCGCCCAATCCTCGCCACTGCCTAATACTCGACTCACGAGTAGTGCGGTACACACATTTGCTGAGGTGTCTATGTGTGAGGTTATTTCGGGAATTGGCTCACCTTGTAAATGGTGATCAAACCATGTTATTGAAGCGCCTGAATCCGCAAGATGTTTTGCTCTATCATGGTTTCGTGCCAATGAAATATCCATCACAATTACCTCGTCGCCTGGCTTTGCATCAACTCTCTCTAGAAGTTCGATATCACGCTTGACTCCGGTAACTCGCTCTCCTTCGATGCCATGGACTAATCCGCGGATAACCATGGAACATATTCCATCAGCATCACCATTGTAGGCGAACCAGCGCATGATGTTGCGAGACCGCTGGTGGACAAGAGTCTATTGCTGGCCTTCTTCCACACAAATTCATGGGTCGCATCGCGGGGGGAGTCGTTTGGTTCATTCACCTTATCGTATTCCTTTTCGGCACTATTGGCTGGGCGGTTCCGGAACCATGGTATTTCGGGCACATCCCTTTGATCGTTTTAGTCAAACTAAATTGGGTAATATGGGACTGTTGCGTTCTAACCGAGCTGGAAATGAAAGTGCGAAATGATGGTGTTGAGCGCTTATTCACAATGGACCTGTTCAGGTCACTAGGCTGGAAAAGCCTCACTCCTGAACTCACCCATTTCATTCTAAATCGTGTATTTTGGGTAATTCTACTCCTCTCATTGACTAGAGCCGCCCTCATCTTCTTGTAATGAAAGGAGGCATGGCACAGCCATGCGCCGCGAAGTTGCGATGGTTTTCATCATCCTGTTCTCCGCGCTGATTATCCCTCCCGAAGTAGAAGCAGGGGCTTTTGGAAGCGTGGATCCTGGGGTCAGTGATGTGCCTGATTGGAGAGTTGGTGACAAGTGGATTTACGCTGGCGCATTCGATCCTACTACCCTAGTTCAAGATGCAGGGGTTGATGCTACAGTAGGCAAAATCAACGGTGATGCTACTACTACCGTTAATTCCATAGAAGAGCGTATTATTGACAATCTTTCGACGATGGTTTATCTCACTTCATCAACAGCTGATTTCGACAAAGGCGGGGTTCAATTAGATGGATATACTGGAAATCTCTACATCAAATACCAAGTTGATGAAGTAGTCAGAGTTAGTGACCTTGCTACAATTAATACAGCTCTCTCCTTAGATGTAGAATATGTACCATATGGCATCTCATCGTTAACACAACAGATTGCCGATATTACAATTTCAACCTCTCGCGAACCGGCTAAAGATGACTATGATTTTCCTTTACGGGATGGAGAGAATTGGAATACAACATACACCTCATCGACATCGTGGAGTGGCTCTTCGGATTACATCACACCATTCCCTGCTCCAACAAGTGGAGTAAACCACACTAATTGGGAAGTAACCGATATTGGAAAGCCGATTAATGGACTTGGTGAACAGATTGGATATGGCGGTTGTAATGCTTCCTATGAACTAAAATCATACGATGATAATGGTACAGAAACTTCCTTCAAATGGTATTGCCCAGAAGTTCGTAATTATGCTTGGTCACATACCGAGGAAGATATTGGTTTGGTAATTGATTTTAGACTCAAGCAATACATTCCAGTTGATTCTGATTCTGTCGAATCAAATCAAAACCCTGGAACACGTCGAAATATAATTTCAGTGGAAAGTGCGAGTACAATCACTGCCCTTAACTCCCCGATGGAAGTTTGGGCGAATCTCACTGATGCTTCTGGCTCTCCCGTTTCAGGGGCTGATGTGGAAATTCGATTTGAAAGTACATCCTTTGCTACCACAGTAACTACTGGCGCAAATGGTACTGCTTGGGCGAGTTTCAATGTCGGACAAGAACTGGATTCTTCGTGGACTAGTTTCGATTGGGCAAGTCATGGCCTCGTCGCAATTTCTGGTTCGATGATTGGTACCTCTACAATAACTCTCGATGAGAATATCGTTGGCCTTGATTTGGTCGCCGCTCTTGAAAGAGCGAGTATTCTACGCAATCGAAGTGGTGAACTCACTACACTCAACTATATTTCTGGATTCAATGTTCTACCGGGTGATCAACTCTTAATCGAGTTACCAGTCTACAACCGAGGAATTACAACCTCAACTCCAACCGCTGTTCATATCACATACCCTGATGGAATGGAAATAAGTTCAAATCTACCTGCTCTACAATTGTACGAGGAATTTACATTTACCATTCAATGGAATATCGATGAGAATGCGTCAATAAATAATCTGACAATAGATTGGGAAGTAGACCGCGCTGGCCTAAATTTGAACGATGCTAATTTCAACAATGATTTAGCAACTCTACCACTATTCATTGGTAGTGCTCCCACCTCGGTGATTTCTAATCTCAGTGGATTGACAAATGAAATTTTACAAATTAATGCCACGAATTCATTTGATGCTGATGGTGGAGAGATTTGGTGTGAATTCATCATCCCATACGATGATGGAAGCCGCTCAATTGCATGGGAAAGCATTACTCGAAATAATTGCTGGATAAATTGGTCTTGGATAGATGATGGAATCTATCAGGTGATTGTAATCATTTACGATGAAGAAGGAGATTCTACTACAGATTATCTCGATGTAGCCGTCGATAATCGTTTACCTAATGTGGAGATTTTCTCGCAGCGTTCTGAAGTAAAGGTAGAGCATCCAGTCACTTTGTACGTATTTGCAAATGACTCTGATTCGGAGGACTCATGGCCTGGACTTGTTGATGTTCACTGGCCAAGCGCAACCTGTGAAGAGGGGTATTACACCAGAACTTGCACTACTACATCTTGGAGTGAAGGCCTCACGACATTCACTGCTGTTGGAACCGATGATGATGGAGAATCAACCTATGCGACAATAGATATCGTGTTCACAAATATCGCCCCTCACGATGTTGCTGTTTCTATGCAAGACGATATGGGTGAGATAATCAAATCTGAAGACCAGATGACTTGGCGTGTCGAAGAAGACCAAGAAGTAATTCTAATTGCGCGTGCTGAAGATTCTGAAGATGATTTGGAGAGTCTATCTTACGAATGGGATTTCGGAATGAAAACCGATGGAAGAGAATCATCAGTTCCTGCAGTTTGGCATAATGAAGGTCTCAAAACTATACGGGTAAAAGCAATCGATTCTGAAGATGTTGAAAGTGGTTGGATTGAAAGATGGATCGATGTAGTAAATGTCCCGCCTCTCGTTGAAGACCTGCCAGAAATGATGGCGATTGCAGAAGGTCAAACCATCGCTATGACTGGAGTTGCATATGATACTCCCTCGGATAGAGAGAGTCTTGTTATCTGCTGGGATATGGACCCTGGAGAAGATAGTGATCTAACAGGTTCTGCAGACGATGACTGTGACGTCATTGGTGAGAATATGAGTTGGTCTTGGCAAAATGCTGGAGACCATACAGTAGTATTCCATGTTACAGATAATGACGGAGCTAGGAGTTTTTCAACACAGACAATCACTGTCATAAACATGCCACCGATTGTTAGAATCAAGGAATTGAATGGAGTTATTGCTGGAGAACAAGTAGTCCTCGATGCATCTACTACTATCGATTCACAAATCGACCGTGAAGGCTTAATGATCATCTGGGATGTCGACTGCACGAGGGATTCAGATGGTGATGGTATCAAAGATAATGATGCTGATGCGGTGGGTATTATTTCCACTCATACTTTCACACACGCAGGTACATGGACAATCAAGGCAATAGCATGGGATGAAGATGTAATGAATCCGGCATCAAAGACAATGATTGTCGTGGTTGAAGACCCTGACAGAACTGCATTTGAGGAAGTAATGGAATCTTTGATGGGGGATGAGGCAAGCCCATTCGCCCAATTATTAGCGGTTACACTGATTATGACATGTATTCTTTTGGCATTAAGGCGCATGAAAAAGAAGCCGGAATCAGTGTGGGAAAACGATGCTCCAAGCGTTGAAAAACCATTGGAGGCGCCTTCGTTTGATGATTTCCAAAGTGATGAGGAGATTGTTGGACCTCCTCTGCCTGAAGGGGGTCTACCCGAAGGTTGGACCATGGAGCAGTGGCAACATTATGGCGAACAATTCCTAGTTACTAGTGATAACTCACTAAATGAACAACATCAAGACTAAGAGTGTGTACGAGATAATATGCGCAGAGGTATTCTCAGCCTTGTTGTTCTCGTCCTGATGCTATCAGCACCATTGGCAAATATCAATTTCGAATTGGAAGATGAAAATATTATTTTCAACACTTCAGAAACTAAAGATGAAGTTGATGTTCACGATGTTCCCACTTGGAGAATCGGTGACGAATGGACATATGAAACTCAGTTCGACGTAGCAGGTCTAATCCAATCAGCAAATGTTACCGCTTCGATTAATACCCTTACTGGGGATACGACTATGGAAGTAAAGGACATTAGGTTTGAGATGATTCAAGGCACTCAAACCTTGGTATATGAAATGGAAATCAGTGGTGATTTTACCTCTGGTAATAGTGGTGCATCGCTGGAAGGAACCAGTGGAAGACTTGACATCGAATATGATGGCATAGATATTTTGAGAGTAAGAGATTTGGCTGTATGGACTAGTGAGTTTTCTTTGAAGGTTGAGTTCGCTCCCTACAATCTAGGATTCTTATCGTTAGAACTAGCTGACTTGACTTTTGCAACGGTGTATGAGCCGCCGCGGGAGAAATACGACTTCCCACTAAGGACTGGTGACCAGTGGGTCACTACTTATGATTCAGCAACAAATGTAACTGGTACTTCAGATTATTTTGACCCAAGTACCTTCAGCACACCATATGTCGAAGACAATACCACTTACCAAGTTACTACAGATGGCACACCAACTGAAGATGGAAATTCGCCTCAGTATTCCGGATGCTCAGATTCGCACAAGGTGAATTCTTGGAACGATACTGGAACTCCAAACGGTTTTGAATGGTATTGTGATGAAATTAGATATTTTGCGTGGCAAAGAATTGTAAATTCTGCAGGATTTACAATAGATTGGATTCTCAAGCAATACCAACCTACTGATTCATCAGGAGGTCAAGCTGGCTCGTCTCCGGGAATACGCAATAGTATAATCGAAGTTACACCAGAATTCCTAGCAATTCTTCCAAATGCAACTGAAGAGGTATTGGGGCACTACTATGTAGGACAATCAGACCAAACTTCAACAAATTTGCAACTGAGATACGAAATTGATGGCACTATAATGAGTCTTACAACTGATCATAATGGCAATGTGATGCCTGACCTTGATGTGGGATACTCACAAGATGAGTCTCCATCTTCTGATGATTGGACTAGTAATGGTGTAATTATTTGGGACCCTGTTCAGAAAGTAGTTGGCGCTGCTACTATTGTAATGGATCTATCCGTAGTAGGAGTTGATTTGGTCGCAAAGGCCGACTCGATGATAGTTACGAGACTTCGTGGCAATGACTCTGTCACGCTTTCACAAGCTACAGGGTACAATGCACTACCTGGAGATACGCTCCACTTCTCAGTACCAGCACAAAACCGCGGTGTACTAACATCTCCTGCAACAGAAATGGAAATCGTAACCCCTGATGGCACAACTATTCGTGGTAATTTACCTGCTCTCGGCCCATATGCCGAAGCAAGAGTAGATGTGAATTGGACTGTTTCAACCGATGCCCCTATTGGTACTCAGACCCTGACTTTTGAAGTAGATCCTGACCAAACTGTTACCGCAGATGCAAACCGTAGCAATAACGATGCTAACCTCGATATCTTCATTGGTAGAATGCCAGAAGCATCGATGATAATCAACGATGGACTCTATACATTTGAAAATATTTCTTTCGATGCAAGTGCATCTACTGACCTCGATGGAGGAAATGTCGAATGTTTCTTTGAAATCGAAGATGGAATCCGAATTCAAAACATAGACGCTCCTGACTGTTTAGCTAACTGGAGTTGGGCCGATGACGGTATGTGGAACGTCACCGTTAGAGTGGTCGATGATGAATTGGATGAAGTTACCCTCACAATGCAAGCTGAAGTTCTAAATCGAGATCCATATGTCAACCTCAGTGCTGTATCCATAGTGGTAGATGCTGGTGGAGCAATCACATTTGATGCAAGCGATAGTGGCGATACCGACACAATTTCTCCTGAAGGTCAGCACGTAGTAATCACTTGGCCCGATAGTGTATGCGATGAGGGATTGTACGGGCCATTTTGTACAATACGACCTGAAGTTGAAGGTATGCAGACAATCACAGTAGTAGTTACCGATGATGATAATGCAATTGTTACCGACAGTATCGACTTTGAGGTACTCAATGTGGACCCAACAATTGGAGAGATTTCATTCAGTATTGATGGAATCCCCTATCTGCCTGCAGATGATGGAACATGGAGTATTGATGAAGGTATATTCGCTACAATGTATGTCGAAGGTGATGATACCCTTTCGGACCGTGAAGAATTGACTGTCACTTGGACACCATCTGACATGGACAGCAATCACACCGAAACTACATTTGGCCCTGCATCATCAATCGAATACGCATGGGATGAACCTGGAATTCACATGATTCTTGCATATGTTACAGATAATGATGGTGCAACGAGTTCGACTGTTCAAGGATTCGTACGAGTAAACAATATCGCACCTGTAATGAATGGCCTGCCTACACAACAAGCTCTGTTTGAAGATGAGATTTTAATTCTAAATGCATCAGCAATCGATTTTGCTGACCAAGACAAACTCAAATTCTGTTGGGACCTATTGTCGTCTGTTGATTCAGATGAAGATGGAAACATGACAAATGACTGTGATGTGGAAGATGCAAACTTAGTGCATACATGGTCCACGCCAGGCTTGAGGATGATCACAGCCAATGTATGGGACGATAATGATGCTCACGATAGTAAGACCGTTCAGGTCACAATCGTAAATCGTCCACCAATCGCAAAAATCTCTGAGCCTGAAGAAGGATTTACCATCACTCAAGGTGAATCGCTAACTTTCAGCGCGAGCGAAAGTATCGATACAGAAACTGATCGGACCACTCTCGTATTCCGTTGGGATGACCCCAATACTAAGGGCAGTTTCGAAGATGGTTCTGGAGAAAATATCACCATCGAATTCCCTACATCTGGTAGTTTCATTGTCAACTTAACAGTCTTCGATAATGATGGCATGGAGTCAACTGCAAGTGTGATTGTTACTGTTAATGAAAAGCCGACTGAAGGCCTATTTGGTATTTCAACGGCCACTTCAGTAACAGCGGCTCTTGCAATAGTAATCGTCGCTCTTATCTCAGTACTACTTTTGCGTGGACGAAATCAAGATTCGATTGTATACGAAACTAAAAAACAACCTGCAATGATGGATTCTTGGCCAGAAGCAGCACCAGTAACTGCTCCAGTAACTGCTCCACAACCAGCACCAGATAATCTCTCAGGGCCACCACTACCGGTTGGCGGCCTTCCTGAGGGATGGACAATGGAACAATGGGCATATTATGGAGAGCAATTCCTAGAATCTCAAAATGCAACCGCAATTGCGGAACCTGCGTATGTTGAACCAACTCCGGTTTCTCAGCCCGTGTATCAAGAACCGGTTCAAACTCCGGACATCACCCCGATGGTTCAAGAACCAGCACCAACTCCTGCCTCACAGGCATTGGCCGACCTTCTAGGCGACCTTGACCTGTGAAGTGGGTGATTCGATGGGAAATTTGTGGCAGTTCTTTGGACTACCTGATCCTGAAGCACCAGCTGTTCAGCGTACTCGCCGAAGGTCATCAAAACCAAAAAGTTCCGAAGATGATACTACCGTTCAATCAAATATCATCGATGTACCAGACGCAATAATTGTAACTGAAGAAAGCACTCCTGAAGCGCCAATTTCGATTCCAAAACCCATCACTAAGAAGGCGAATATTCCTAAAGGATGGAATGGGCCATTAACGCCAGATGGTGACCCATTTCATGACCTAGCACACCATACAGGTGGTTTTTCCGGACATCCGGATAGAGCGTTAAGATATGTATCTCCAGACAAAATGCATCGCTTACCACTCAATGAGATTACATCGCGAATTCATAGTGGAGATACTATCATTGTAGACCTCAGGTCTTTGATACACATGGATACTCAAAGCAATGCTTGCCGCAGACAGTTAAGGGCGGTAGGAGATGAAATGAATGTCGCAGTTTTCTCGCTTGATTCTAGCGATAAACTCCTCTTATTACCCGGTGGAGATGTAACTGTTGATGTCGCACGTCATGAGTTAGGACTTGCCCCCATATTGATGTGATTTCACTTCAATTATAAGTTCGAAATATCCTAACATCCTGAACTTGGTTTAGAGAGTCGCTTGAATGAAATTTTCATTCAATTAATCGTATAGCTGAAGGTGCAAAGCCCAATACAGTCAACTCATTTCCTTCAACCAATTTTGCATTTTTCCCCATAGCGCCAGCCAAATCATATGCGCCTGCTTTTCCGACCCATGATTCTGATTCAAGCAATTCTCCAAGTGTATCATCGGATAATGAGTCCATCTCTACAATTGCCGATTCAACGAAAAAAGTCCAATCGCCACAAATCTGGATACCTGTGGCAGACCAGACTTGATGTCGACGTCCAGATAAGTGCTTTAGCATCGATAATGCATGTGCTGAATCTGCCGGTTTACCCATTGCGGCATGAGCATCATCTGGGTCACCGACCATAGTGTCCGCCACCACTACAACGGAAAATCCATGACCGTCTGGAACGGCTGCGGCCTTCCTTCGGCAAATTGTCAACACTTGGTCCTTAACTAAGCCACTCGGCGGGGTCTCATCAACACCAGGAAGTGCCTCTTGGTGTAGCGGTTGGCACCTTTTTCCTAGAAGTTCCGCTCGACGCTCAGATGCACTGGCTAACCAAACTCCCATACAAGGCCATGCGTAGTCATATTGAAGAGAACATCGCCTTTACCCGTACCGGTGGCACCCCCCTATGAGTGAAATTGAGCGAATTCCAACCTACATTTCTGGGCTTGATGAAAACATGCAAGGCGGTATTCCACAAGGACATATTTGCATCGTCGCTGGACAATCTGGAGCAATGAAATCCTCCGTAACTTTCTCTCTCCTTTACAATGCAGTTCTATATGGTGAAACTAGTGGAATCTATGTCACATTGGAACAAGGAAAGGATTCCTTACGCTCACATATGTCAAACATGGGCATGAATGTCGACGACCCCCGGGTTCGCAACCGCATCGCTATTATCGACCTAGCAGATCTTCGAGTCCAACTCGATGAGCAAGGAATGAGTAACCGGATTGATTGGATGGGTCAACTGATTAAGCAACTCACATCTTACCGTCAGTCAATTGGTTTTGAACTTCTAGTGTTTGATTCTCTTGGTGCATTCTTTACTCTCACCAAGATGGAAAACCCTCGTGACGAAATTTTCCGTCTCTTTGAAGCATGCCGACGCCTCGAATTGACCTCATTCTTCATCTGTGAAATGACTGGAGAGGATCACAAGCAATTCGGAGAGTATGGTGTAGAAGACTATCTTTCTGATGGAGTTATGCACCTCACTATGGAAAGAATTGGTGATGATATTACTCGTAAACTTGGAGTAATAAAAATGCGTCATACTCACCACATGCTGGGATACAAGCCAATATTGTGGAATGCAGAAGACCAAAAATTCACCATTCAGTGACCCGATGTTTGAAGGATTACCTTCGCAGGGTGACTAGGTCAAAGGCGATTATTCAACTGTAACAGACTTGGCTAAATTACGTGGCCTGTCAACATCACAGCCAAGAGCAAGTCCAGCATGGTAAGCGATTAACTGTGTGGGGATTACTGTTAACAAAGGTGTGAGCAATGGGTCACAACGAGGAACTGCGATTGAAATATCGCCTTCCGAAGCAATCTCATCACCTTCTGCATGAATTAGAATGATGCGCGCACCTCGTGCTCGGCA
Source organism: Candidatus Poseidoniaceae archaeon (assembly GCA_030747785.1). GTDB lineage: Archaea > Thermoplasmatota > Poseidoniia > Poseidoniales > Poseidoniaceae > MGIIa-K1. The sequence goes on from JASLKC010000024.1 coordinate 39,306, forward strand.
TTCATGAATTGAAGCTACGGTTTTCTCTTTCATTTCGTCATCGGGAGCGATGACGACCACAGGTGACCCTTCTTCGAGAAGAGCGATAGGGCCATGTTTCATTTCTCCTGCTGGATATGATAAGCATGGAATGTATGCAACTTCCATTAGTTTTAGAGCGCCCTCGCTTGCAACTGGTGAAGAGAGTCCTCGGCCAAGGAATAGAACTGATTTGGCATTCTTTACTGCATCAACTGCTTCCATAATTGGACCTGGGTCTTCAAGATATTTTTCGAGACGGTCTGGCATCTTTTTGAATTCGTCAATGATTTTCCTCCCCTTGGCCCGAGAGAATGACCTTGTTCGACCTAGTCTTAATGCAAAAATGAGTAATGAAGCAACCATATTTGTGAATGCCTTAGTTGAAGCAACTGCTTGCTCGGGGCCACTGTGAATGTATACGCCACGTCCACATAATCTCGCAATTGTTGAACCTACGACATTTATTATTCCAAATACTAACCCGCCCTTGAGTTTGATTTCCTTTATCGCGGATAGAGTATCGGCAGTCTCTCCCGACTGGGAAACTGCAAAATGAAGTCCAAGTTGATCTACAACTGGATCATTGTATCGAAATTCACTAGCAACATGGGCCATCGCTGGAACTCTAGCCAATTTTTCAATCGCTAATCTTCCAACTTTGCATGCATTTAATGCAGTTCCGCATCCAATCAAGCGAACATGTGGAGTGGCACGAAGGGTAGCAGAATCTAATCTCAACCCTCCCAACTTTCCATTACCATTAGCATAGTCGAGTCGCCCCGATATGCAACGGCGTAATGCCTCGGGTTGTTCGTGTATCTCCTTGATCATATAATGAGGGTAATCGCCCAAATCCGCTTCGCCCCATTCCTCTTCAAGAATTGTTATTCCTGTTGAGGATGAGCCTCCTTCTAACCTACTAATCTTGAATCCTCCTCGTCTTATTATAGCAATATCACCATCTTCGAGGAAGGATACACTCTGTGTATGTGGTGTAAGTGCGTGGGGGTCAGATGCAACAAATGATTCTCCATCTCCTTGTCCGAGAATTAGTGGCGAGCCATTTGCAGCACAGATAATCATATCATGTTCTTTGAACATAACACAAAGACCCCATGTGCCAACAACTTTCCTTAGGGTCTGACGTACAGCCTCAATTGGTTCCTGTCCGGAATCAAGACCTATTGAAATCATGTGGGCAAGAACTTCGGAATCGGTTTCCGAAACGAGTTCTATTCCTTTTGACTCCAATTTTTTACGCAATAATCGGACGTTGTCAATAATTCCATTGTGGACTATTGCAAGAGAAGATGTTTCATTCAGATGAGGATGGGCATTTTCATCGGTAACGCCACCATGAGTTGCCCAACGAGTATGAGAAATTCCACAATTACCCTTGATTACTTTGGGTAATATTTTCTTGAGATCATTTACTTTACCCACTTTCTTGTGAACTTGAATTTCTCCATTTAGAACAGCAATACCAGTGGAATCATATCCGCGATATTCCATTCTTCGAAGTCCTTCAACCAGTAATGGAGCGGCACTTTTTACCCCGATATAGCCAAAGATGCCGCACATAATTACCACTTCACATGTTAATAGTCGCAGAACAAATAGGACAATCCATACTTCTGAGAGTCATATCCTTGACCGTGGTTGTTGCACTACATTCACCACAACTAACTTCCCGTGTAGGGGCGGGCATTGGTGGCAATGGCATCATCCCAGGAGCAGGCGGCATTGGCAGTGGAAGTTCACCCGGGGCAGGTGGTGGAGGCAAATTCGGTAGACTTGGTAATTCTCCAAGACTTGGTAATTCCCCGGGTAAAGGAATAGGCGGTAGCTCAGAAATCATCTTGTCAAATGCTTCCTTAGATTCTCTCTGTTCCTTGCGCTTCATTCGGCGCTCAAGACGCTTTGATGCTGTACCTGCCTCAACCTTAGCTTCCAATTCAGTCGCGAGATCTCTCTCAACCACTTCTTCTTCGACGATTTCCACCAATACTCTCGTACCTGTAGATATGACTAGTTCGTTATTTCCATCTGCATCAATAGCTACCAGTGGCGTGTCTTCTTCGGGTTCAACGAGTAATTCGATATCCCCTGTTCCTGTTGAAACCTCGAGTTCGAGTTCCTCCTCGTGTGTTTTCCTTAACACTATGACAACACAAGCAAGTAGTGTGAATAAGCCAATGGTAATTCCAACGAGAATCATCATTTTTTGTTCCTCGGTCTCTCCGGGAAGAGGTTCCAGCAACATGTCGAGAATGAAGTTTCCATCGTCAACATCAACGACAGGATTAATCAGTGCCATTTTTCTGACATTTACTTCACCAGAAGGTGATATTGAAGCAATTATTCCATCCTTACCAATATCACCTGCACCGACAATATAGCCTTCTCCAACAAGATTTGAATGCCCGACCACTGGTTCATTCGCAAGTCGTAAACCATAGCGAACAACTGGGCCGTAGATTCCAATTTCGTCATGTAGCACTCTAATGCCATCGCCTATTTTCAAAATTACTACCTTTGTCGCACCTGGTGCTGAGGTGATGGTTGGATTATCAAGAGACCAAATCGAATCGGTTACTGCGGTGTTAATCGTTGCAGAGCGCCCAGTTTGTTCTACCCATCCTGCAATCAATACATCCTTGTCATTTTCTTCGATAACCATTAGTTCAGGCATTGCCGCGTTATCGCCTACTGCAGATTGGAATGACCACGGCGTAATATGCGCCTCACCATGAGCATAGAATAGACCTACTCGATCTTGTCCAGTTACATCATCCCTCATTGCTTGGTAGAGAATATGAACATACTTTTTCCCGATTCCTACAGCAATAGAATTACCGAATTGTGGATTGATATCAACATCGGTAATCACATTGTTACGTGTGAACCAGCCTTGACTAGAATCGCCATCCTCTCCAACAATTAAGAAAATATTTGTCACATCTAACCATGACCCACCGGTGGAAATATCACGATGATATCCCGCTAACACAATTCTGCCGTCCTTTTCAGCGAGGTCAAGACCCCAGTATTCGCCTTCGGATTGCTTAATTGGAGTCATGTGTGACATCACATTCATCAAATCTCCAGATGCACCAATGCTAGCCGTTCTTACTTCATAGAGAGTGTAGCCTGTACCATCTTGGAACCTTCGAGTCCAAGCGATTTGTGCCCTTCCATCTTCTCTAACAATGAATGCAAATTCACCAGTCCAATCGGATTCAATCAACGTATCTCCAGGCATTCCAAAGGTAGGGGTAAGAGTTCGAGCATGTAATTCTCCACCTGTGGTAGTGAACAATAATCCACCACCATCAATTCCGACAAAACCGATTGCAGCTTCGCCTTCAGAGAGTGTTAATCTCGTTGGGCTACTAACTTCAAATCCATCCACAATCACATTGAATCGCAATTCAGAATGCTCTACAGAAACACCGTCGCCTTCCAGAATAACCCTATGTTGAATGGTGCCGCTTTCCTGAGCACTATGGGTGAAACTTGCTTTTGAATGGCCTGTACCACTGGTTGAACCTCCAATTACTGCAATTATTTGACGGTCTCCAGAATAAGTTTGCCAACCCGTTTCTTCCCAAGTATAGAGGGTCATGATAATCGAAGTTGCATCAGTTTGACCTAAATTATCCACTCTGACATTGATTTTGTAGGATACAGGATTATCCGGATTGGCTGGCGGTGAAGGGACAGAAGGAGTTGTTGTCACTGCAGAAGTTAAGAATCTCAGAGTAGGTTCAATTGGTCGCTCTTCGACAAGGAATTGGAATGAATAAGAATTGTCTGAAATATCGATTTCGTTCTGAAGACCGTTTGGATCAATATTGAGAGTCACTGTATGGTCTCCCGCCTCTGTTGCCCACCACCAAAGAATCACTGAACGCGTTTCTCCCTGTGCAAGAGTGATTTTGCCCTCACTAGGATAGGTGTTGGAATCAGAACCTGGAGCATCTAGAGAAAGATGTAGATCCGATGCAGTAGCATCGCCAGTATTCACTACACTGAAGTGGATTTCCAAAACAGTACCAGCGACAGCAGAAGTTGCTGGAAGAAGATCTTGGTCGAGAATTTCAACTGAACTTTGGAATTTTAGTGCCGGCGCTGCTGGCTGATTATCTACAGTGAATGTTCTACGTACTACATCGGTTTCGAGGCCACTAAGGTTTACCATTTTGATAGAAATTCTATGCGAGCCATCGTCAACTTCAGTTGAATCCCAAGTGAAGGACCAATCCTGAAGTTCATTATCTGTAGAATCAAAGGAATGTGCTACTGACCACTCTTCTGAGCCAACACGGTAGTGCAATTCATCTGCTTCAATTCCTTGAGCAGAGCCTGAGAAGGTAACTGTATCACTAATGCTTGCTCCTGAGGAAGGAGAACCAAATGAGACCATCATTCGGCTAATTCGTCCCCATCTCGCATCAGATGCAGATGCATCGGTAGAATTCACCGCTCTTGCCTCGATGACAACATATGTTTCAGTCTCACTAACCCAATCCTCTTTGATTAGTACATCGAGATACCACGATGATGTTTGTCCGCCAGCAGCGGTCCAATCCATCAAAACGACTTCACTAAAGTCCTCGTGATGTTGTGTGAGTTTTACCTCCATAGAGTCCCATGGCTCGTCACCTGTTTCCTCGCCACCAGAGATTCTCATCATATCCCCTACAAGCATCCAAGTGCCGTTATTGGGTGAAGTGATTAGCGCACCAAGTTCAGAATCATTATTCGGAGGTGGATCGATGATGACGCTCCCGCCACCTCCATCAAGAGGTGTACAAGCACGCTGTAATGCGGTGTCAACCGCACATGATGCATCGACTAAGCCAAATCCCCAATCCGCATTCCAACGATCTGATACTCCCGGCTCATCAGGGTCTCCACGTTGCTCACTGGAATTACGTAGGATATCCTTGACCTCTTCGGGTGAGAGAGATGATTCGGCTTGGAGCATCAAGGCAACGATACCTGATACTAGTGGAGTTGCCATTGAGGTTCCATCCTTTTCCTCATACCCATTATCTGCCATTGGCCGCGGTGAGCCTGGGAATGAAGTACCTGTAGCTGCAGATGCGGACATCATGTCGCTACCATAGGCGCTAATGTCAGGCTTCAACTCATCCCAATCATCACCATCATTATCAGAATTACGAGGTCCTGAATTGGAATAGGATGCCATGTTATCATCGGTGCGGTTTATCGTACCGCGGTCCTCAGCAGAGCCGATTGTAATGGCACCATCTGCACTCGCCGGTGAAGGAATTCTACGCTTACCGTCATTTCCAGCAGCGACAACACACGAAATTCCATTGACAGTTGCATTGTTTACCAATCTGGCTTCAGCACCCGTTCCATTATCTCCGTCATCATTTGGATCGAGTTGATTTCCTATCGAGCCGAATGACATTTGAGCGATATGTATGCCAATTGCACCATTACCCCAATTAGTATCCTTATTGTTGATTACCCATTGAATGCCATTGATTGAATTCTGTGAATTAGTACCACCGCTATCTGTTAGAACCTTGACATCGACAAGGTATGCACCTGGTGCAGTTCCCATATCGATTCCTCTTGAATCCCCGGTCCCAAGGGCAATACCTGCGACGTGCGTACCATGGCCTTGGCCATCATCTGGATCCTGGCTACCATCAGGATTGGATGCTTGAGATGTTGCATCATATCCCGCAACCCACTTCTGGTCGTCATAGGAATTTGCATCTAAATCAGGATCGTCGTCTTGGTCATCAAAATCATTGAGAGAGCGATGCTCATTATCGACTCCACTGTCGAGTACTGCGATTACAATTCCTTCGCCGGTATATCCACGGTCGTACAGAGTTCCGCCATATACATCTGAAGGTCTAACCCTCGAAGCAGGACTTGCTGTTGAAAGGAATGAAGTCATCACATTTTGCATTTCAACGACGACTACCGATTCCAATGCGTGTATCTCGAGGATTGCACTCACGGGAACATGGTCGACTACAATGGAATCGATTGAATCCATAACTTGGAACCACGAGCTTTCTGATTCCCAACCATGATTCTCCAAGATTTCTACCAACTGCTCAATCTCAATTTCGGTAGGATGCCATGCAAAGTCGACGATTATCGCAACGGTACTGTATCCGTCTTCTGCAATAATCGAAGTTGGGGAAGGTGATTCTTTGCCAGCGATGACATCTTCTAATCGGTCATCGAGTCCATCGAAATCTGAATCTGGCCCATATGCAAACCACCAACCATATTCCTCACTCGCAGCCTTGTCGCCACGATGGGGCATCCGGTCCTCCGCGACTTCCTCAACATCGAATGCTGAAGCGAATGCTGAGAGGTCGGCCATGACAAAGACCAGTACCAAAAGGAGTGCTCTGATGTTCAACATACGGCCATCCCGCCCTTACGGGCGGGCTCTGGCCCCAATGAACCTTCCCGCCATCCGAGCCCCGTAGGGGCTCATGGCCATGTGAGATGCGACTTGTCCGCAATACACCGAATTCTCATCCTATGCACCTCCATTTTGCCCTCACAAACCGGACATTTGGCTTTCTCGGAAATTTCTTCCATCCAAGCCTGTCTAGTTTCTTTCTCATCACCCTCTTCTCGAAGGCGTTTTACAAGGTCATCTAAACCAACAAATGGATGCTCTAACGGAAGTTCTTCTATCTCGGCTTCCCCTTCCCAAACAATACCTTTTCTGATGAGTGGTAGCATGGCATATGCAAGTACAAAACCGCCAAGATGGGCCATGTGGGCAACATCAGACATTTCGTTCATCTCATATGTTTGCCAAGTTCTGAAAACTTCGAGGGCAAAATAAACCAGAGCGATGAAGTGTACAGGCCATTTTCTAATTAGAATAAATGGAAAGAATACCTCATCTCGTGGCCATCCCATCAGATAAGCACCTAGGATTCCAAAGGCAGCACCAGATGCTCCTAGTACTGGTGTAGTTGAGCCAGGATTTGCTAAGACCCATGCGATTGATCCGCCCAATAATCCAACTAGGTATGAGATGCACCATCTACCTCTGCCTAATCTCTCTTCGAGAGGAATCCCCACAAGGGCGATGATAATTATGTTTGAAAGTACATGTAAAGGGTTTCCGGGACTGTGAACAAAACCAGAGGTAATCACTGTCCATAAACTTCCACCTGATTCAACAAAAGAGGGCCTCATCCAAAGATAGTCAACAAGGTCCCAGTGCCCCGCCCAAAACCAAATCAATTGAACGATGTAACCGAATAATAGCGAGAGGGTTAGAGCCATAGCAATCGAGGCTTTTTCCTTCCAAGCCCAAAGTAGAGGAGCAACTATCGCCGCCACCCAAATACTGAGCAAAAACCCCTCCATGTTGTTAGCGGAGGAGGCGGCGCCTTGAAGCCACTGCGGTTGTTCGAGGTAAATGATGGGAATCATCGAACTGTCCGGACTTCGTCTGCGCAGAGGGCGCGGATTGGTGCTTGATGATTGGAATCTCACTGTAGAATCGGGAGAAGTCGTAGTTCTCTCGGGTGAGAATGGTTGTGGGAAATCCACGGTAATTGAAGCTGCTGCGGGCCTCTTGGCACTCGATGCGGGCTCCTCAACGATTTCTGGGCAATTAATTCGCGACCATCAGGGCCGAAGAGGAAGAACACATTTCGGACTGTGTCTACAAGATGACTGTATCATGGGTGACGAATTGGTTGAGGAAAGGCTGCTTGACGTAGCGGGACATTCCTTCGATGTGAAATCGCTATTGCGCGAATGGGGTATTGACCATCGTGCTAACGACCGAGTTGCCATGCTATCAGGTGGACAAAGAAGGAGAATCGCTGTCCTCTCAGGGTTATTACCGGCGATGTTGTCATCCGAACCAGTCGCAATTCTACTCGATGAACCGGATTCAGGTTTGGACGATGCCTCGGTCGAGAGACTCGCAATATTGCTTCGTGACTTAGCTGCAGGTGGACATTCAATCCTTGTCGCTTCACACAATGAGAGAATAAAAGGAGCGGCTGACCGACTGATCTCATTCCCATACGAAGAAGAGAAATTCTCTCGCCCTGTTGGAGAATTTTCTCAAATCAAATTCTCCTCACAACGAAATTCATTCATCGGCTTGAGGATGACTACTCGAACGATGGCAGGTTTTGCCAATAATGGAATTGCAGGAATTCTCGTATTGGGAGCGATGTTAGCATTAATCGATTCTTCAATACTTGAAGGGAATCTCAAGACGGCATACATACTCGCACCATCGCTTGCTGCTGGACTTTGTGGCGACCCCATGTTCAGGCTGCTCCAAGAAAATAGGTCACATGCATGGTGGAGAGCGATGAAAGCGATTCCACCAAGTGGTCTTTCAGCAGTATTTGTAGGTACAATTATTCTCACAATATTTGCATCGGCGAGTATCAATCACTTCGATATGACAATAATTGTTGCAGGGGGAATACTCGGGGTATTCACCGCTGGTTGCGTCGGGCTCCTTTCTCATGCAACACTGAGTTTATCGCGTCCAAATGCAGTGATGATTCGCCTGTTGACTCCACTACTAATCCTACCTTGGTCACTTGTTGTAGACCGTTTATCACAGTGAGGTTCAAGGATGAGGCCCTACGGGCCTAAGACTGATGTCCCGACTCTCCGAGGTGCTCACCATGACCGGCCTTTCCGGTTGTGCGCTCACTTTGTGGCTTGGATTCACTTGGGTTCCTTCTGTTTCAATCGCCGCCTTTGAAGCTCCTGCAGCACAGAGAATCTTCTACTGGCATGTCCCAAGTGCATGGGCTGCAATGCTATCCTTCGCTATGCTCTTTGTCGGTTCTGCCGCTTGGTTCTTCAAGCGTCGAGAATGGGGTTGGAGGCTTCAGGTCGCCGCTTCAGAAGCAGGTCTTGCCACGGGTTTGATGGCTGTTCTTTCAGGATGTATTTGGGGGGCTGCAGAATGGGGAGTTCCTTGGGATTGGACAGATGTCCGGCTCAACACATTCGGAATTCTTACCCTCCTCGCACTTTTCTTAGTACTCGGAAGGCGTTCTCAGCCCGACGGAATTGAAACCAGAGATACCTTCTCCTCATTCGGTCTTTTCGGATTTGTACTTGTTCCCCTAACCTATGTTGCAACGAGGCTGTGGCAGGTGCGCCATCCTGGTCCAGTAATAGGAACCGACGAAGGAACACTTGCAACCGACATGGGGTATGTTCTCCTTTTAGGGGCTATCTCGATGACGATTCTAGTATTGGGTCATGTAATCGCAGGTATGAGACTTGCACGCCTCGAACTATTGCTCGAGGAACTTCAAAACAAGCACGAGGAGGCTTCTAGATGAATGGAATGACACACTTAGCAATTGCATATATTGGCATGATTACCGCCCTTGGAATTTGGACTTGGACAGTACTTACTCGAAGTCGAGACCTCGAAGCGAGAATAAATGCTCTAGAACTAGCCCTTTCCGCAGGTGAAGAATAGAATCATTCAACAGCGGCATTGATTGAAACAAGGATGAGATAGCATGGATCTTGGTGGTGAGTTTTGTCTTGTGTGCGGGGCTGCACCACCTCTCTACAGTGGCCGCATGTGTGAAAAATGTACTCGCGAACGGGTGAAACTTGCAGAGGTTCCCAAGAATGTTCCATGGACACGGTGTGCACGGTGTGGAAGAATTGATTTTCAAGGAAAATGGTGCGAAGTCGAAGAGGATGAATTATGGAATGAATTAGTTCAACGAAATGTTGAATTCCACGTCGAGGTCGAAGATCTTGAATTGGGAATACTTGCACAAGAAGTTGATGGAAGACATACCTTGGTCCACCTCCAAATTGAGGGCATAATCGATGATCTACTCTACACTGACGAAAAGACGATGCGGGCTAGAATGTCAAATGGAGTCTGCTTAACATGTACTCGCCAAGCAGGTAATTACTTCGAAGCAACAGTACAGATTCGTTCAAGTGCACGACGTCTTTCTGAAGAAGAATTTCTTGTCTTAAGAGCCACTCTTAACACACTACTCGAGGAGATGCCTGATGACCCGATGTTTTTCATCACATCAGAAGGACCGGTCACCGGAGGATACGATGTTGTTCTTGGCTCTAAGGCACTAGCTAGAGCATGGGGCCGCCACCTCGTTAGCAATCATGGTGGACAAATTGCAGCTACTACTTCGATCGTTGGAAGAAAGGATGGAGCGGACCTTACGAGGCTAACACTTCTCTATCGTAAACCAGGATATGACTTAGGTGATATCATCCGCTGGCGAGGAGAATTATGGCGACCATCAAATTGGTCGGGAGAAGGTGCGGTTCTCGAAAAAATCGAGCGCCGTGAAAGGACTGGCGCATCTTGGCGTGATTTGGAAGCCGCAACAGTAATCCTTCGTCAAAATGAACTACATTACATCGAGATTGTCAGCGAGGATTCATCAGTGGCGGAATTCCTCGACCCAAATACGTGGAAGATGGAAGCGGTTCGACTGCCCTACGAACATGTGACTGGAAGAAAACTTCTTCTTGCTCGCATCGATGGGGAATGGTTGAGTCTACCATACATGGGAATGGACGGTGAGTAAATGGAAGAAGGAATCATTCGCTTAGCAACTGCACTCGATTCTGAAAACATGATTGGTTATACCCGTAAATTTGCGGATGACATTGAAGATGGTCAAGAATGCGTACGGGAGGAATTACTTCCGTGGCTTAGTACGATTCGTCAGAACTGGTCAGGAGTCCTATTCCTTGGAATGGGTGGTTCTGCTGCCGGGGGGGACTTCATCTCTACAATAGCAGACCGCCTTGGGAAGAAACCCGTTCGGACACATAGAGGATATGAATTACCAGAATGGTGGGATTCTTCATGGCTAGTTGTCGCCACATCATATTCTGGAAATACCGAAGAAACCCTTTCCGCAACCGAAGCCGCTGCTGCAAGTGGAACTGTTGTCGTGATTTCTAGTGGAGGAGTTCTTGCAGGAATGTGTGAACTCCATGAGAATATGCATCTAATTTCATGTCCTTCTGGACAACCACCGCGTTCTGCCTTCGGGCACTTATTCAGCCGCCAACTTGCATTGATGGTACATGCAGGAATTCTACCACACACTCTTGGTTCCGAGGCTTTGATGAGATTGAAATTAGCCGTGGGTGATTGTGATATCTTAGCTGACCCCGAGGGTGATATTTGCTTACTTGCTGCTGAATTAATCGAGGCACCGATTTCAATTCTTGGACCTTCTGAACTCTTGCCCGCCCTGAATAGATTCAAGAATCAACTCAATGAAAACTCAGCACGATTTGCTCGAATTGATTCATTTCCCGAAATGAATCACAATGAGATAGTCGCATGGGGAGGAGTTGGTCCCGACCAAGACCCTCAATCTGAAAATCAGGCTGTACTTCTAGTGAATTGGGATGGAATGCATCGAAGAGTGCATCAGCGGATGGACTGGTTTGTTTCACATTGTCCAAGTGAAAAAGCATGGAGGATTCAAGGTGAAGGTGCTAGTTTGGTTGAAGCATTGCTCCATCTTTGTATAACGATGGACTGGCTATCAATTGCATTAGCGCTTTTGCATGGAAAAGACCCTTCTGCAATTGATCCTATCTCTTCCTTGAAGCAACACCTTTCCGAAATAAATCAGTAAATTGGGCCGAGTACAAGTCTTGGATCTGGAAATCGTTCGAGTGCCCATTCACGTTCTGAAACTGCAACTACTCCAGGCATGTCATTGTCGTCAGGTTCTTCCCAGGACAACTGGAAATGGAGATGCGGAGGCCATCCTCCATTTACTCCTTCATCTCCTATTGTGGCGAGTAGATGACCTTCACTCACGCTTTGACCAACTTTTACCATCTCTAAACTTTCAACAGAAAGATGGCCATGTAATGCCCAAATATCTCTGCCATCGAGTGAATGCTTTGTGATTATTGTCGGCCCGTAAGAGCCATCTTCGCTATTGGTCCCCATCGAATGAACAACACCATCTGAGAATGCGAAGACCGGTTCACCGACTGGAGCTCCGATATCTATTCCCACATGAAGTTCTCTTTTCCCCTCGAAAAGCTCCTGTGTATACATACCCGGCCTAACCTCATCATATCTACCGATTTGATAGGCAAAAGGACATTGAAAATCAGGATCAATTCCCCTTGTATAATCGAAAACCCAGTATTCATCAGGTAGTTGGATGACTGGGTGCATGATAGGCGGAAAACGCCTTGCCTCTTCAAACGACCTGCGATGAGATGAAGTGCTCACAATCACCGAAGGTGATTGATGTCATGGCTTGTCTTGGCTGTATCGCTCCTTCCAGGGCTAGCAATTGCTAGGGAGATCGATGCTACTTCCGATTGGTTACGTAGGTTCTTTCTCGCCCCATCGCTTGGCCTATTATTGCTCTTTACACTTGCTGGTATCAATTACCTTGCTGGAGCGAGTATGCTAACATTGCATCTCCTAATTTTCATTGCAAATGCTCTCGCAATCTATGTTCTGTCTCGCAATAGAGAAGAGACATGGAGTCAACGACAATTTTTCTTTATCGAAAATCGTTCTAGGGCAATGTTTCCTGCAATTATTGTAGTTACATTAGTCTGTATGCTCCCCTTAATTTTCCTAGACCGCCCCATGGGAGTAGATTGGATTGGTTTCTCAGCGATTAGTGATTCTATTCTGAGAACTGGCACAATGGAACTACCTTCTCCTTCCCAGGGATGGTGGACTTATCCCCCGGCATTACCAACCCTTGCGGCTTGGAATTCATCAGTTACCGGAGTTACAACTGCAGATTCGGTATTCTCCATTGGACAACTTAGCCTACTCGCATTATTATTTGGCATCATGGGAGCGATGGATCGGCACGGTGCTGGAATACAATCGATGCTTGCTATGGGCTTAGCTGCAGGACTATTTGCCAAGGGATTTGATTCTGGATATCCTACTGTTGCTAGCCATTTAGGTTTGGTAGTGGGCCTACTAATTGTTCTAGAAGTGGATAGGAGAAAATCAGATGAATTCTTTTTGATTTTTGCTTTACTAGCCTCAGCACTTCTCCATCCATCAGGGGCAATAATGCTCGGGCTTCTGATTATCTCTGAACAATTGCTGACCAAAGGAGGTGAATCTCTCAATCGAATACTGGTCATCTGTTCTTTTGCATTAGGTGCAGTAGCAGTAATTGGACTTGTAGTAATCTCTCCGAGTTTACTAGAGCACGCTATTTTCGCTGAACATGGCTGGCAGGGAGGGCGCCCGTTACTGATGTACAATGGGATTTTGCTAATTGTTGGTGGTTTCGCCGCCCAGAGAATTCACAATACAATTGAGGGTCGAATTCTGATTGCTTGGGTCACTTTGATTTGGATATTAACAGGAATTCACCTCTTTCCATCGCTTGAAGAAGTTTGGGTTTTCAAGGTGGTTTCCGCTTCTCTCTATTCGATGGGGATGTATGCCTTCCACATTCCTCTCGCGGTAATTGTGGGACTTTGGTGGTCTGCTAGTACCGACCTTGGTTCAACAGGTGAAGCGGAAAACCTACTGATGTATGGCCGTGATGAGCATCCTACATCCAAAGTAGTTAAAGCGCTGACAATTTCTTCAATTCTAATCCTTAGTACTGCTTGCGGAATAATTGTTGAACTCTCAAACCACGAAGAACTCCAAGCATATACCGATGGTGATGAAGCGATTCATGACATGCTGTCAGATTTACCCGATGGGTCAATTGTCTACAATGAAAATATGCATTGGGGTCATTCATGGAATCTGCCCGAAAGTGTCGGAGTTACGGCAGTGCCAACACTTGGATTACTCCATCAAACTTATTCTATCCAGAATGCCGCTACTACTGCAATCGGAAATGATGATGTTTCACGAATCCAGACCCTCGGTATCACACATGCAGTCACATCTCCAATGGGTTCGATGGTTTGGACTATTGCCTCTTCAGAATATTGGCAAATAATGGCCGACCAAGACGGGGCTCGACTCTGGCGCTTTGTTCCAGAAGGTGGACAACCAGTTTCAAATTTCTATGCTATCGAGGGCGATGAAATGAGGCCTGACCCTTGGAAGGATCATAGATTCCGTGACCCTTTCGATTTAGGTGATGAACGCGCGTTTATTTCTGATGATAGTCAAACGATTTCCCTTCCTATTTTATCTGAAGTCCAAGTGTGTTTAGTGGCTGAAAAGGTAGGCGATATTGATGCGAGTTTCAATGGAATTGAAATTAAGGGAGAAGGATGGACTCAAACCTGTATGGTTAGTTCAAACCAGACGCAGATCATCGAAGCAGGTGGTGGAAGTTCATGGATTAATCCAATCGGACTTTCTGGGCGTGGAGACCGTATTTTCGATGAAACTGGGCTTAGATTACATTGGATTGAGCTTCGTTCTGTGAATTTAGAATAAGGGAAAGACTTGACATTGACGCCATACAGGCCAAATCGTGCCAGGCCTTTTCATCATGTTGCCAGCCCTCGACGAGGCGGATGCATTGCCCAAAGTTGTCGGAGCTATTCCTGTAGATGAATTGAAAGCGGCGGGATGGCAACCTCGAATCGTTGTAGTCGATGGCGGAAGCACTGATAAAACCGTAAAGGTAGCACATGAACTTGGATGTATTGTCTACCATCAAAAAGGGCGTGGAAAAGGGTCAGGAATGCGCCAAGCTTTCAATGCATTTCTCAATAGTGAAAATGATGCCTTGGTAATGTTAGATGCAGATGGCACATACGACCCAAAAGAGATTCCACTTTTACTCAGTAAACTCGAAGAAAATTGCGTTGTAATCGGAGATAGGCTGCGCGGACATTTGAACCGCAATGCAATGACTACTGTCAATTGGTTGGGAAACCACATGCTAACATGGCTCGCAGTTGCCTTATTTGGCAAGGCAATAAATGACCTATGCTCGGGGTATTGGGCTTTTTCTAAGTCCGCATTATCGAAGATGGAACTCAATAGTTTGAGATTTGAAATCGAAGCGGAGATGTACACCTCTTGTGCGTATAGAGATATCCGAATACGTCATGTGCCAATCAGTTATTCTGAACGAATTGGCGATGCGAAACTCGGTTCGCTGAGAGATGGCGGTTCCATTGCCCGTAAACTCATCATCAGACGGATATTCCCCCGACCATATGAGGCCTCGAAATGAATAGGCTAAATGCTGTAATTCTAGGGGCATCTGGATTGGTTGGACAAAGACTCCAACAGAGGCTTGTAGACCATCCTTGGTTTGAGGTTGTGGCGATTGCAGGTTCTCCTAAGACCGCGGGATTACACCACAGCCAAGTGGAATGGAGGCTTGATGGAAAAAGGCCGACATTTGATTTATCCATTTGTTCTATGGATTCAATACCTAATGCTGATATTGCCTTTTCAGCACTGCCTTCTGATATTGCGCTACAAGTAGAACCAGCCTTAGTGAAACGAGGTATTTCGGTATTCTCCAATGCCTCAGCATTTAGACGGATTAGTGGTATTCCATTAGTCATCCCCGAAGTAAATCCTTCCGAACTTGAGAAATTCAATGGGCATGTTTGTGCAACAAATTGTACTGTTGTGCCTGTAATATTACCACTGGTTGGTCTGAGAAATCACTTGGAATCAGTGGAAATTAGTACAAGTCAGGCATTATCTGGAGCGGGTTGGGAATTATTATTCGATGAAGTTGCTTTGGCTGGAGAAGTAGATCCATTCATTCCTGATGAAGAAGAAAAGTTGATTGCAGAATTTAAACATCTTTTCGATATAGAAATTCCAGTTATAGCAAACTGCAATAGAGTTGCTCACAAAGATGGGCATCTTGTGCATGTAAAAGCAATACTCGATGCAAATTTTTCAGTTGAAGAAATCAAAGAAAAAATGATCGTAGAACGCCTTAATCTTCCCTCTGCACCTGAAAATGTCATTATCATCACAGATGAGTGCCCTACTCGCAAAAAACACCTCTGGGCAGGAGGAGAGGGGCTTGGCGCTGGAATGTCTACAGTAGTAGGGGATATTCATGTTGAAGGTAAAATGTTGTCATTTTCTGCTCTATCACACAATACTGTACGCGGAGCCGCTGGTGGAGTGATTCTCCTAGCAGAATTCGCGCACGCCCAAGGGTACATTTCCAAATAGGGAATCGGTTCTGGCTCTATTCGGTGGTTGCATGGGTATCACAGCAATGATTCCGAATATGACCTTCAAACAATTGCAAGATGAAGCGAATAGTCGCTGGGGTGAAATTTGGGATTCTGGTGCTGACCGCATCCGAGTTCTACTCCTAATTCCACGCACTCAAAGGAAATTGCTCGAACTTCATGGTGATATGATTGAACATGGACAACCTGTGATGGCGATTTTCCATAGACCTCGCGTAGAGGCACATCTCCTTGAGGAAGTGGGATTCGACCCACGCTTAGCTTCATTCCAATTTCTCGACATAGCAAGTGCCGATTTGGGCCCGTGGATGCAGCAATTAGTAACTCAAGAAGGATGGTTGCGAAGTATTGTTGAAATTGCCCCTGTACCATTTGTTGTCGACATACCTAATCAAAGGACCTTTGAGCGACACAATATCCTCTGTTTCAGACACGCTGATCTTCCCTCACTTTCGAATTATCACCTTCCATATCCAATTGATGCTCTGGTCGGTAAGGCCTTCGTTTCGCTTCCACGCCGACAAGCCGCAGAACTTGCAAAGCAACAGGCGGAAATACTCGGTGTTGGACTTGCAAAACCTGAACCAGTAAAGGCCGAAGTCCCAGTTGTAACTGATACACCTGAGCCTGTAGTTCCAAACCCTGTGCCTGAAATGGAGGTTGCATTTGTTACTGAAATGGTGCCTGAGCCAATGGGTGAAGCATCCGTTCCACTCCCTGGTGCACCTCAGCCAGAGGTGGAAGAAAGTGTTCCACTCCCCAGTAAGGCAGTTGAAGTGGTAAATGATATGCCTGAAATCGAAATCGAATTCCGTGGCATAGTGCAAACATTGCTAGATGAAGGAGTGGACCCCTCAGAAATGATGAGTGACCCTCGACTTGAAGATGTTCAGGAAAGAGCAATGGCAATCGACTTTGAGACTTGGCCGGTTTTCATGCAAATGGTAACTTGAACATCGGTGGGTTGAAGGACATCACCGCTCTGGGAGTGACATGGCATTCTGTATCTCATGTGGACAGATGCAAACCGATGGCACCCGTTTCTGTCGTTTTTGTGGCGGGCAGCAGCCTAGTGACCAATTAGTAGCTCGCCTTCGAATGGAGGCTGAAGCGATTCGTTACCAAATTCAACAATTGCAGCAACAACAGATGCAGCAGATGGGACATGGCCAGCAGCGCCGTTGGTGATGCCTTTGCGACTTCGCCACTTGGCGATGGCTCTGTCTAAATTGCCAAGGCATCCTTGTAATGCAGTTGAACTTGAACAATATCAGACCGAAGGAGACCTCGCAGCAAATTGGTTGATGAGAATTGATGCTATCGATTCCTTAGCCGGGAAAAAGGTCCTTGACCTCGGGGCTGGAAATGGAATTCTTGGCCACGGTGCATCATTGCTTGGTGCAGATGTTATCTTTGTCGAATGTGATAGCAATGCAGCAACTCTGTGTCGTGATTTGGGTGAAACGATAGAGGGCCGGGTTGGTGAGGTCGAACTTCCGGATGTTGATATCGTAATCACCAATCCTCCATGGGGAGTTCAGACCCATGGTGCTGACAGAATATTCATTGATTCTGCACTAGGAGTTGCACCGATATTACACATAATGCACAGTGCTCAAGCTAGTCATCTACCAGAAGGGGACCTCATCATGGAAGCCGAATTCCGAATGCCGGCCACTTATGCTCATCACACAAGTAAAACCGGCTCGACAAACGTAGCATGTTGGCGTATCACTCGATGATGGGGGTTGAAAAGGGGAGAGCCCCCGCCTCGGAGTGTATTCCCGTAGCCCGTAGGGCTACTCCCCCCAACAAAATGAGCGTGATAATATGGCGAGCATCGTCACCCCCGGTACCGTAATTGGTACAACAGATAGCAACACTCCTGGTGAAGGAGTAATTGAAAGAGATGGCAACTTAGTTGCCTTATTGACAGGAACTCCAGTTGAAAATGACAATGTCATTTCAATCGAAGCTGGAACAGAACTACTCCGTATCGAAGCCGGAGACTACATCATCGGTGAGGTCGTCAAACTCAACGAAAAAGCAGGTGAAGTAATGGTTAAATCTGTAATTGGAAAACCAGATCGTTCAATCATGGCTGACCAATTGTACGCACAATTCCATGTTACAAGAATTTGTGATCGTTTTCTACACAATACCGCTGACGGATTACGTCGTCGGGATTTGATTAGAGCAAAGGTTACCGAAGCAAAAAATGTCATTCGTATCGACATGCGTGAAGATCCAACATGTGGAGTTCTTTGGGCGCTTTGCCCCCCATGTGGTGATACATTCGTAGCCGAGCAAAATGGAGATTGGAATGTGGTTTGCCCAACTTGTGACAACCGTGCTTTCCGTGCTCTTGCTGATGATTACGGTGGCGAGGCAGGTAAGGCTGCCCTCAATGGCTCGGGTAAGCGCTGGGGCAAAGAAGCAGAGTCACTATTCGCCAAAGGTAGCGCAGGACGTGCTACTTTCATCGCTGAAGATGTGCGTGAAGATGGACGTGCTCGTGAATACTTCCGATTCGAAGGCGATGGTGGCCGTGGTGGCGGTGGACAACGCCGTCCAAGAAATGACCCCGGTTGCAGACTATTCATCGGTGGCTTGTCACGTGATGTATCCGAAGATGAACTCAAGTCCAAATTCAAGGACCATGGAAAGGTCACAGACTTCGCATTGATGACTGATGATACCGGCACTAGCCGTGGATTCGCATTCTGTACTTTCGAAAAGAAGGAAATGGCAGATGCAGCGATTAAGGCACTCGATGGGCTTCGCCTAAAGGGTCGTAAAATCGGTGTGCGCGATGCTGATGCACCCAAGGAAGAGAAGCCGAGACGAAAGCGCCCTGAAGGTGCTCGAATCTATGTTGGAAATCTGCCGTTCAAGGCTAGTGAAGATGAACTAGCGGCATTGTTCAAAGATCACTGCGATAGTGTCCACGCCGAGTGGGCAACAGACCGAAATGGCCGGCGCAAGGCATTCGCATTCGTGACCATCAAACCTGAGTCAAAGGGAGATGAAGTGGCGAAGAAACTCAACGGAGTCGAATTATCTGGCCGTACTCTAAAGGTGGAATTATCCAAACCACGAGAGGGTGGAAACCGCAGAAATGATAACCGCTCAAATCGCGGTGGTAAGCCTAGTGAAAATGGCGGTAAATCATCTCGAGAACTTCGTGCTCTACAAGAAGAAGAGCAAGATGCAAAGAAGAAGCCCCGTAGGCCGAAAAAGGACTGAGTGTTAGTATGGTTGAGTCGGGAGAGCCCTCCTGGCTAGTCATCGATGGCTATGAAGACGAGCCTGCTGCATTCGGAGTTCCTCCTTATGTTGGATTTCATGTCAGATACATTTGTGGAGTATTAGAAGAGGCTGGGATCTCATATGAATACCAAACTATTGACCAATACCGTATCGAAGGTGCATCGCTCGAAAATAGGCTTGGAATTGTGGTATTAGCAGGAGCAATTGTCCCAGGGAAATATCTCAGGGGAACTCCTATTTCTCTGAAGGAAACTAGAACAATCATCTCTGGAGTCTCTGGAGGAATACCAATTCTTTGCGGTGGATGGGCGATTAGAGGATGGCGCCAACAAGGTTGGAACCCTCTACGAATGAATCTCTTCCTTGCAGTTCAAGACACAGATGCAACCCTCTCTCATTACTTGAGAAATGAAGAATGGAAGCACCAGCGGAGAAATTCGGATGAATGGACTCGGTGGGCACATGCTGGAGCTCGCTCAAAGGCCGTTAAAGATAATCCTGATCTAAATGGCCCACTGACCTATGAAGTCGAAGTATACCAAGGATGTGTGCGCTACAAGCGTGGATGCAAATTTTGCATTGAGCCAAAGAAGGGAGTTCCTATTTGGCGCAGTCCAGAGGACATCATCACAGAGGTAGGAATCGCTCATGATATGGGTGTTGAACATGTTAGACTTGGAGGAATGACTGACACCTATACCTACATGGCAGAAGGGGTTGTTGAGATGGAATACCCTCGGCCAAATCCTGAACCAATCGCTAACCTTCTCCATGGACTTCGAGAGGATGAGCGCCTTGGAATTCTCCACACCGACAATGCTAATCCATCCATAATTGCAGAACATCTTGAGGAGTCCGAGGAAATTACTCGCACTCTCATCGATACACTATCCGACGGTGCTGTACTCTCATTTGGACTTGAGAGTGCGGACCCAACTGTCCATGAAGCAAACTGGCTCAATTGTAATAGCGACCAATTGAAATCAGCAATTTCACTCATCAACAAATACGGTAGAGGGCGCGGTGAAAGGGGGCTTCCAAAGCTATTACCGGGCCTCAATTTCATTGCTGGCCTCACTGGGGAAACCGCCCAAACCTACAACCTAAACCGGGAACTTCTTCATGAACTAAAAAATGAAGGCCACATGATTAGAAGAGTAAATATCCGCCAGGTCGAGGGAGATGGTTTTCAAGAAATAGACGAAAAAGAATTTCATTCTTTCAAAAAAACAGTGAGGGAGGAATTCGATGGCCCTCTGCTTGAGGAGATGCTGCCTACTGGTACAATATTACGAGACGTATGGTGGGAATCCCACGAGGGAAGAACAAGATTACCTCGCCACCTAGAGGCGGCGGCTAGAGATACTAAGATACACGGAAAGGCGGGAATTACCTTTGGTCGGCAAATCGGAGCATATCCAATTCTCATTGGAATGAATTATCTCGCACCACTAGAATCAACTTCCAACATTCTTGTCACCGGACATGGTGCAAGATCTATCACCGGAGTCGAATGTGGACTCAAGATGAATCAAATCACAGAGAAACAACTCGCAGCAATCCCAGGTATTGGTACGAAAAGTGCTTGGAACTTGGTCAGTGAAAGAGCAAAAGCGATCTCAAAGGGGCGAGATTTTGAAAATCTAGATGATTGGTTCAACTCGATTGATACACAATTGCCAGAACTGGCAAAGCAAATCATCGACAATCCTTGATGGAATCACTCACTGACCCAGGAATAGGTACGCATACCTTCCTCTGTTCCTTCTGAACCTACATCGACAAGTGCGAATTCACCTTTTGGAGTGATTACCGACTTAGTTGCCAATCCCTTGTGCAAAGCCTCGTAAGTTTCTCGATCTATTGCCATTCGCCCTTCTAATCTCTCAAAGAGATTCCAACGTGATGCAATTTCGCGCCATGTCGGTTGGATTTCTGCCTCGAAAACCTTGGCCTTTGCGCCTGAGCCATAACCACACAGGCCCATCATCTGATAGTCAAGATTTGCATTCTCTTCATAATCCGCTTCAAAGGTCGACATCAATGCGAGGAAAATCGAACCGGTGTATTGGTTGCCAATTAACGAAGATGCCCTCTGCCCTTTCTCAATTCGGTCTTCGATGAATTGCTTGAAGGACTCGGTCTTGGAGATGGCACGGCGGTGTGAATCCATTTCAATCTCCCATTCTTGAATAGTTCCAAAATCGGATTCAAGTGGTTCTTCTCCAATTAGTTTCTCGATTTCTTTCCATTCCGGAAGATGCTCACGGTCGTATCGGAAAACATCAGGGAACATTCGCTTGGCTTGGAATGCATATGGTAAATGCATAATGATGCGTGCCCACTGTTCTGTCAGAACCTCATCCAACTCTGGGTCATAACGTCCTTGTGAGATTGCCTTATCTCTGAAATGTGTAAATGCCTGTTTGACAGCATCTCGATAACAACGATTAGAAAATTGGCCATCAAATAATGGTTCATCCCTGTGAACTTTGATACTATCTTCACCGTGTGCGAATATCCCTAGGCGACGAACTGTGGATTCTGGAAGATGCTTTACCATCGATTCCGCCAAGCCCTCTTTGAGAGTAGCGCCAGTTTCTCTAGCTAATTGGAGAACATGCGTAATTACGCTGGAGATAGAAACTTCACGTCTTGGCTTGAAGAAATCATGGACGGGAGTGGTAGATACCCCCCAGCGATCTGGAATTACGACTAATCGTGGATTATGGCGAACTAGCAAAGCGCCTCCGCCGGCTCCCTGAGTATATTCACCAGTTGACTCTAAGTCGTATTTTGCATTATCAGAGAATACTACTATTCCGAGTCTGTCATCATCTTCTCCTCCGCGAGCAACCCAATCCAGAGTATTGTGTAGAGCATCTACTGCACCGATGCATGCGAAGGTCATGTCTACTACATCGCAACCGCGGAAACAGTCGTTGCCAAATCGTTCGCTATATCTCGAATGAAGCATGTCAAGAATGTAGGTCGCAGTTGGTTTTGCACCATCTAACGCAGATTCGGTTCCAAGATAAATTCGTCCGATTGAACTAGGAATGATGCCGTTGCGGTCGATTAATCTGCAAACTGCATTAGCGCCCATGGTAGCAGTGTCCTCATGGACATCGGGAATTGCCATCGCTGCAAGACCAAGTCCCTTGTTCAATTTACCGAAATCGGCACCACGCATTTCTGCAAAATCTTCCATATCCATATACAGACGAGGAAAATGCAATGCCATGTCGTCAATACCGACATTCGATGCCATGCTCGGTGCCATGTAGATTTACCTTTAACGGCTCCGCCGGTCAATACTCGACAAGTCGTTGTTGTCTACAACATCGTTTACGCCAAGCGTTTTTTGACTGAATACATACACGGAGTGATATGGGCATAATTGAGGCTGCAAAGTCACTCTCCCAAAGATGCAATTCTATCCGGGAGGATTTGATTGCACAAACAATTGTTGCTCACGTCACAAATCCTCTTGATTATGCATGGGAATACCATGAGTCATACCTCAGACAATACTCAAAACTCGGAGCAAAAACCCTGCTACTTGGGATGAATCCAGGGCCGTATGGAATGGCACAATGCAGCGTGCCTTTTGGGGCAACTGAAATAGCGCGAGATTTTTTATTGGTTACTGGAGATATTAGCGACCCTATTGGTCGCCATCCTAAACGACCAATAGAGGGATTGAATTTTGCTCGTCAAGAGGTTAGTGGAACCAGATTGTGGGGGTTATTACGCGATATCTGGAATGACCCTATTACTATTCATCAAAATGTATTCTTGGTCAATCATTGCCCTTTGCTCCTACTCGGGGAGTCCGGAAAGAACATCACTCCCGACAATATTTCTGGTAAAGCAGTGAATTCTCTGTTAGAAGAGTGTGATAATCATCTGCGAGAAGTCGTGAAAATTATGGGAATCGAACGAGTAATTGGCGTTGGGAAATATGCCCAAAAGCGGGCGCTGAAAGCATTAGCAGGTTTGGATGTCGATATAACGACATGTTGGCACCCTTCACCGGCTTCACCTCTTGCTAATCGTAATGATGGAGCAGATTGGCGGGATAATGTGAGGGCGGTTCTGCTGGGAGAGGATTGATAGGTAGATGTGCTCTATCATGTTCATGCCTCCCCGAGAAATGGCTTGGCCCAAACAATCAGATGACCGCCAATGGGTAAAACCCGAAGGTGATGATCCTCGAACTCTATACCAAATGCTGATGGTAAGTACTAGCAGATTTGGCGATGAACCATGCTTTGGATTCATCCCTGCCCCGGGTATGGGACGAATTCACTTGACCTACAATGAATTTGGTGAACTTACAACCTCTGTTGCAAAGAGACTACGCGACCTTGGGGTAGAAAAAGCCGACCGAATTGCACTGATTCTTGACAACTCAGTTGAGTGGGCAGCATGTGCATATGGTGGAAGTGCTATTGGCGCAGCGTATACTGCTATGTACACTCACCAACATGGCAAAGATTGGGCATTTATTCTCGAAGATTCTACACCAAAAATAGTCGTGGTTCAAAATACCGAAGTTCTCGACAAACTCTGTACTAGTCTTCCTGACGATGGATGGCCTCCATGTGGAGTCATTCTTCTTGGAGATGATGAAGCGAATGAACTACCGCCTGAGGGCGTTACCGTCCACCGATGGGCGGAATTCGTTGCGGCCGGCAGATCTGCTGAAGACCTCACAGAAATTGCAGATGACCCATTTGCATTGTCCACACTCATCTACACCTCTGGAACAACAGGCAGTCCAAAGGGTGTCATGCTCACCAACTGGAACACACTTTCCAACGTACTTTGTGTACAAGGTGTATTCGAATTATATCCTGGTGATAAGAATGCAGCATTCTTGCCTTGGGCTCACTCCTTTGGTTCGACATTCGATTTACATTGGATGATCCGAATGGGAGTTCACATCAATCTGATTTCAGACCTAACAAAGATTGCTGATGAGTGTATCGAAATTAAGCCGGCTGCTCTTCTTGCTGTACCACGTGTATGGAACAAATTCTACGATAAGGTAAACAGTCAATTCGAAAGTGCGACTGGTTTGAAAAAGATGTTTATTGGCAAGGCTCAGAAATCCGCCGAAAAGAGAATCGCAGAGGCTGGTGTCGAATGTGACGCTGTTCCACCAAGCGGCTTCTTTGACAAACTCTGGGATAAATTGGTTTGGAGCAAGGTACGTGCCCGATTCGGCGGCAACATTCGTTTCTGCATGTCTGGTGCTGCAGCTCTTTCGCCCGATGTTGCAGGCTTTGTCCAAAAGGTCGGATTCAGTTGCTACGAAGGATACGGACTCACTGAAACTAGCCCACTTGTTTCGGCAAATGGCTGGATGGGGAATGGAAAAAGTAGACTACGCACCGTTGGAATGCCAGCAAATGGCGTTACTGTCAAAATTGACCTCGATGCATGGGATGACCCCGACCGAGCAGATGAGGGCGAGATTGTTGTTTATGGCCCCAATGTAATGGGCGGATACTGGAATCTTCCTGAAGCTACTGCTGAAGTAATGACTGACGACGGTGGGTTCCGAACTGGGGACCTAGGAAAGATGGTCGATGGCTATCTCTCTATCACCGGACGTGTCAAGAGCCAATTCAAGTTAGAAAATGGAAAGTATGTATCACCGGCTCCACTTGAGGAGAATCTCAAACTGAGTCCGCTTGTCGAGCAATGTGTTCTCGACGGACGAAATATGAGGAATACTTACCTGATTGTTCATCCAGCGATTAAGCCTCTATGCGAAGCTCTTACTGCTGCGGGAATTACTCCTCCTAAGGATAAAACCGACATTTGCAACAGTTCTGAAGTCAAAGCTTGGCTACTCAAGCATCTTTCGGAAAACAACATGCAAGAGCCAACATGGAAAGGATATGAAAAGGCGCGTAATATCATTCTAGATCCAGAAGAGTGGTCAGTAGACAATGACTTGATGACTCCATCTCTAAAGGTCAAACTACGCAACCTATTGGACCGTCACGACGAGGCAATCAAAGCCCTTTGATTACTCGAATGCTGTGAAGGCACTTGCCACTCTGGCTTTGCGTGATAATTCAGCCTTGCGCGACGCCTCAGCAGTTCTTCGGGCTTTCAGTTCAGTCTTCATTCCTGGGCATGCAACAAGGCATACTACAATTCCAAGGACTGCACCTGTGAGAAGGGAAAGCCAAAGGGTGAATCCAAGCACAAGGCTATTTGCAACTCCTGCTGCTAACCCTATCGCCAACCCTATGCCCAAGGGCTTCTCAACTACCTTGAGAAGAGTGGCGCTACCATGGATGACTTCACGCAGTGGCTTTGTCATTTAACGACCAGTTCTAAAGACGGTAGATAAACAACACCCCGTCGCGCATCTCAGCAGAATACTTTCAATTTATTACCGGAAAGAGGCGGATTGCCGATTTTCAGGTGTAGGCGCTGAACATATTGCAGTGTTGACCGGTTGGTTGATGAAGGGCAGGGCATCGCCACGAATTATGTCCCGGGAACTCATTCGCGTGGAAGGCGTCGACCGCGCCTTCGGTCCTGTTACCGTTCTGGAGGACATCAACCTCATTGTGAACGAGGGTGACCGTATTGGAATCGTTGGACATAACGGCTCTGGAAAAACAACTCTACTCAACACTATTTCTGAGCAAAAGCAAGATGTTGGAGACATAGAATTTGCTTCGGGAATAAGAATTGCATATCTAACTCAAATTCGAGATATTGAAGAAGATTCCACTATCGAAGAAGAATTGGGGCGCAGGGGGCGTCAATTCCAAGAATTGGAAGAAGAAATATCTTCGATTGAAACTCAAATGATTGAACCTTCATTCTATGAAGGTAATTGGCAACCAGTGATGGAAAGATATTCTGAACTTCAACAAATGCTTGGTGAATCTGGTGGAGCAAATGTCGCGGGGATCGCTAAAGCCATCCTTGAGAAACTTGGTCTCGACCAACATCCAATGGATATGAAAGTCAATAAATTAAGTGGAGGAGAGCGTGCTAAACTTGCTCTTGCAAGGCAACTAGTCGGGCTTGCAGGTGTAGATGTTATCTTCCTCGACGAGCCTACTAACCACCTTGATATTCAGACTACTGAATGGCTAGAGAGTTTCATCAATGAATTCGTAGGAGCACAGTTAATCGTTTCACACGATCGCTATTTCCTCGACCAAGTCTGTACACGAATTGTAGAAATTGACAATCTCAGAAACTGGAACTATAATGGAAACTACACCCATTTCCTCAAACAAAAAGGAAATTTCCTTGCGGCTCTTGATGATAAAATCAAGAATACCGAGAAGAAAATCGCCCATACAATGGCAGCTCTACGTTCGATGAAGAGCGCTAATAAATTCGATAAATCAATTTCTGCAAAACACAAGATGATAGAGAGAATGCAACAGGAACTCAAGGCATTGAAGGGTCGTAAACCAAAGCAGCGCAAAGGATTGCGTTTCAGCCTTGAAGCAGCAGATAAATCTAGTAATGACATCATTCAGTTCTTGGGTGCATCAAAGCGCTTCGAAGGAATGGTTCGACCAATTCTCGATTCGCAAGATATGGAGATTAGTAAGGGTGATAGAATCGGAATTGTAGGTGGAAACGGCCAAGGGAAAACCACTCTACTCAAGTTGATTACTGGAGATGAGAAAATCGATGAAGGTTCTCGTGATTTAGCACCTGGTGCAATCATTGGATACTATCACCAAGACCATCGAACTCTAGACTTCAAACTCAATCCTGTCGAACAAGTTGAGGCTCTTCGCCCCGACATGCAATACGGTGATATCCGTGCCGCACTGGGGAGATTCCAATTCTCCAGTGACCAAGTCAAGACCCCTCTCGGCAAATTGAGCGGTGGAGAGCGAGCGAGAATTGCTCTTCTCAAACTCCTACTCGAAGAGAATAATATGCTTCTTCTCGATGAGCCAACCAATCATCTGGATATGGATGCAAAAGAAACTCTCGAAGAAGCATTGTCCGAATATGATGGTGCGGTTGTTACCGTTAGTCACGACCGATGGTTCCTCGATCAAATCGTAACTCAAATCTGGGAATTACAAGATGGGATTGTTACCAAGTACTACGGTAATTACACCGACTATATTCGCAAAAAGAAGGGTCTACCTGCATTGGTAGACGGCGAAGAACCAGTCATGTGAGCGCTTTGGAAAGATAAGGTGGCAAATCCTCAGCTACCATTCCGGGGCCTAATTCTTCACCGGCATTTTCACCAGCAACCCGCATCAAATAGACTCCAAGTCTACTTGCAGCCCACGGAGAAAGTCCCAGTCCTAACAGACCACCAATACAGCCTGCGAGTAAGTCGCCAGTTCCGCCCATTGCCATACGCGGATTTCCACCACTCGCAATTCCTCCGCGCCCGGCTGCTCCGACTATGATGTCCTTTGCACCAGTCCGAACCACGACACGGGTCTCACCCCCTCCGAGCAATAGAGATGGTATCGAATCGATATCGCCAATCCAATTCTCTAACTCAACCTGATGGGGTGTTACAACTCCAACCAATTGCTCAGGCCAGCCCTCAAGTGCCCTAATTGCATCAGCATCGATAACCTTTGGAATCGAAGGAGTGGCTTCGATAATCATCTTCACAGCCTCAAGACTCACGGGGTCATGCCCCATCCCTGGTCCAATCACAAGTGCTTGCACTCCCCTTCCGGTTAGGCAGCGTTTGACAATCGAGGAAGGGTCTGAGATTATGTCGGCATCACTCATCTGTTCTGGAATCAATTCGCTTGGCCATTTTGCCCGTGCACTTGCATTACTCGGCATGGCCACATGTACTAGGTCAACGCCCATTCGGGCTGCAGCCATTCCTGCTAGAATTGGAGCTCCATGAAACGGTCCTCCTCCAACGATTAGAACGCGGCCACGATCGCCTTTGACTTGCCCGGGTTTGGGCATTGGGTAACGTAGTAAATCCCCCGGCCCAGGGTCTAGTGTCTCTTCAGGCCAACCAAGGGGAGCAATGAATAGGTCTCCGACCTCAGGTAATAAGCGACTTTCTGAATCGACCATATTGGATTTTGGTGCTTCGAAAGTCACCGTACGGAATGCATTGAATGATACTCCGGAGCCGCACCCTGTTGGCATATCGCATGCTAGTACCATTGGACGTCCGGGTAATGCTTCCATCAAACGAAGGACCTCGCCTCTTGGCTTACCTGATGCTCCCGCTCCAAGTAAGCAATCTACAATCACAGCAGGCGCTTGTTCTGGAAAAGAATCTACTGTGTGGATTTCTCTTTTGCAATCCTCTCTAGCACGCTGTGCGAGTTGGGTTTTTTGTTTGGCATGAGTAGCAATAACTGCGCAGTCTTCGAGCATTTCAGCAAGGCGAAAACCGTCCCCTCCATTATTGCCCGGACCGCAAAGAATCCAGATTGGAGTTGGGGCTCCTTCGAGCGCTTCTGCTAAATGAGTGGCTGCGGATAACATCAACTCATCCATGTCAACTCCGAGTGCTTCGGCATTGGCATCGAGCACGGCGACCTCGTCTGGAGTGAGAATCCAACGGGGGCGCATGAAGGTGGCACTGCCATCAAAGCCTTTCATTGAAGCGGTATGGTGATGAATGTCCCTATGCTCCGTAGGAGCATGTCCGATGAGGCACCGGTGTTTGAAACAACCACCGGTCCGGTACGTGTTATTACTGCTGCAAGCCTATTCGATGGCCATGATGCTGCAATCAATGTAATGCGCCGATTAATTCAGACCAGTGGTGCGGAAGTAATCCACCTCGGTCACGACCGCTCAGCCAAAGATGTAGTCGATTGTGCAGTCCAAGAAGATGCTCATGCTGTAGCACTTACCAGTTATCAAGGCGGGCACATGGAGTACTTCACCTACATTCGAGAACTCCTCGATGAAGCAGGCTGCGAGCATGTTCGTATATTCGGGGGTGGCGGTGGCACAATCACTCCTCCTGAAATTCGTGATCTGCATGCAAGCGGAATTTCTCGTATCTATTCACCCGATGATGGGCGCTCCATGGGTCTCATGGGAATGATTCACGACCTAATGGGAACTGCATCCGAAGTTGATTTGATTGCAGAGCAAAGAATGTCTAGTCTAGATGGTCCCATCTCTGCCGATGAGATGGCAAAGGTGGGATTGTTGCTCACACTTTCAGAATGTTCTTCCAAGGAAGAATTCTCCTCTACACTCGATAGGTGTAGGTCGAGCGATTCCGATGCCCCAGTCATCGGATTTACCGGCACTGGTGGTGCTGGAAAAAGCAGTTTGCTCGACGAATTGATGTTGAGGGTTCTTCGTGATAATCCGGACAAGAAAATTTGCTTGCTATGTGTAGACCCAACTCGAAAGCGAACTGGTGGCGCTCTTCTTGGTGACAGAATTAGAATGAATTCTCTTTCGAATAACAACCTCTACATGCGCTCGATTGCAAGTCGTGGTAGTGGTTCTGAAATAAGTGCAAACTTAGACCGAGCAATCGAAGTTGCAAAAGCGGTTGGTTTCGACCTCATATTCTGTGAAACTAGTGGAATCGGCCAAGGTAGCGATGCGATTACCAGCGTCGCTGACCGCTCGCTATACGTAATGACCGCCGAGTTTGGCGCTCATACTCAGCTAGAGAAAATCGAGATGTTAGATGTCGCAGACCTCATCGTTCTCAACAAGTATGAGAAGAGAGGAAGTGAAGATGCACTTCGTGCGATTCGCAAGCAGGTTAGACGTAATCGCAACATGTTTGAAGGCGAAGATGAGGCCCTACCTGTAGTTGCGACAATCGCTAGTCAATTCGCTGACCCTGGAGTAGATGTTCTTTGGAAGAAACTGTCAGCCATGGTAGGATTCAATGCTAGTGAACCACTTGGTTCGATAGGAGAACGCAAAGGTGTAATCCCACCTGAGCGGGTCCACTATCTCTCAGAGATTGCCTCTACAATTCGTGACTATCATTCATCGAGTGAAGAAGTCGCTGCGAAGTTGCGGTTGGTTCAGCATCTCGAAACTGCTTCTCGTGAAGTTCCTTCGACCGCTGGAGATTTGGCAGATCAAATCAAAACAATCCTTGGAGAAGTCGACAGTGCACGCAAATCTGTAGAAGAATTCCGAACTCTGGCTGAACAATATGCCAGTGGAGAATACACTTACCATGTAAGAGGAAAGCCATTCAAGGTCGATACCAAGACCGAGAGTTTGTCACACCAAATGATTCCAAGGGTGGCTCTTCCAACAATGAATGACGATGGCGCGCTCTACTCATGGATTTGCCGAGAAAATGCACCTGGTTACTTTCCCTTCACCGCTGGCGTATTTCCATTCAAACGTACTGATGAACTCAGTGCCAGAATGTTTGCCGGAGAAGGCGAAGGGGAGAGAACAAACCGCAGATTCCATCTCTTGAGCCATGGCCAAGATTACGTTCGACTTTCTACTGCTTTCGATAGTGTCACTCTGTATGGACGTGACCCGGACCGCCGTCCAGATATTTGGGGTAAGGTTGGAAACTCGGGAGTGAGCATTGCCAGTATCAATGACGCTAAGCGCCTGTATTCTGGATTCGACCTCTGTGATGCAAATACCAGTGTATCGATGACAATCAATGGGCCAGCGCCCATTATCCTCGCATTCTATCTCAATGCCGCTATTGACCAACAAGTTGAGCGTCACTTACAATTGAAGGCTGATGCTTCAGGCTACCGTGGTGATTTACCTGATGGCCACAATGGATTTGGTCTTGCAACTGTAAATGGGCGAGGTGATAATCTGGTTGATGCTGCTACTTATGCAGAAATTAAAGCACGCACTCTTCAGACTGTGCGTGGAACTGTTCAAGCTGATATTCTCAAAGAGGATCAAGCCCAGAATACCTGTATTTTCTCCACGCCATTTGCACTCAAGATGATGGGAGATGTACAGCAATACTACATTGACAATGGAGTGCGAAATCACTACTCCGTCAGTATTAGTGGATACCATATTGCTGAAGCGGGCGCAAATCCAATTACTCAACTCGCTTTGACTCTCGCAAACGGTTTCACCTATGTCGAGTACTACCGAAGCCGTGGTATGAATGTGAATGAATTTGCACCAAATCTCTCCTTCTTCTTTAGCAATGGTCTCGACCCGGAATACACCGTTATTGGCCGTGTAGCACGCCGAATTTGGGCAGTTACAATGCGTGACCTCTACGGCGCAGGAGAGCGCTCACAGAAACTAAAGTATCACATCCAAACCAGTGGAAGAAGTTTGCATGCTCAAGAGATTGACTTCAATGATATTCGAACAACCCTACAGGCTCTACTCGCAATCCAAGATAATGCGAATAGTTTGCACACCAATGCCTTTGACGAGGCGATTACTACTCCTACCGAGGCCAGTGTCAGACGGGCTCTCGCAATCCAGTTAATCGTCAATAAGGAAAGTGGCTGGACGAAAACTGAGAATCCGATGCAGGGTTCATTCATTGTTGAGGAGTTGACCGACCTTGTTGAGGAAGCGGTTCTCCAGGAATTTGAAGCAATATCGCGCCGAGGAGGAGTTCTTGGCGCAATGGAAACTATGTATCAACGTGGAAAAATTCAGGATGAGAGTATGTACTACGAGCATCTCAAGCACGATGGTACATTACCAATTGTAGGAGTCAACACATTCCTCAACCCTAATGCTAAGGTTTTTGATGAGTCAGCCGCTGATGATTTTGATATGGAACTCGCACGTGCAACTCCAGAAGAGAAGCAAGCTTGCCTGAAGAGAACTCAAGCAATTCCTCGTGATGAAGAAGCCCTCGCTCGCCTACAACAAGTAGCACGCGAGGGTGGAAATGTATTCGAGGAATTGATGGAGACTACCAAAGTAGCAACCCTCGGACAAATTACTGAGGCCTTGTTCCAAGTTGGTGGGCAATATCGCCGTAACATGTGATGTAAGCACTCAAGCATTCCAATTAGCAGGAATTTGATATGATAAAAGATGAAGAAGATGGGAAGATACTGTACTTTGCGTACGGGTCAAACATGCACTGGGGAGACTGGTCCCGCTGGTGTGAAAAGGAGGGTGAAAATCCGAAAGGGTTAGTCGAAATTGGAGTAGGATGGTTGCCAGATTATTCGTTATTATTCCATTATCATTCTACTGGAAGAAATGGTGGGGCCGCAGATCTGTCAAAGATTGCACCAGGCTCAGCTGCACCAGGAGTGCTATTCGAAGTAGACCCTCGCACATTGCAGGTTATCGATAAGAAGGAGGGTCACCCAAATTATTACCGAAGAGTTTGGGTTGAAGTAATGACGCCAGATGGTGAGATGGTTCGTGCCATTACTTACCTTGTTGTTCCTGAAAGAGTAAGTGAAAATCACATAGCTCCCACTGGAGAATATGTTGATCTGATTAGAACTGGGTTGACTCAAAGAGACTTACCAGTTTCTGACCTTGAAAATGCAGTAGCCGATGGAGGAATGCATTTTCCAATCAAGGATATTTTCGTTTATGGTACGCTTCGCGAAGGCGAGGTACGACATAATCTGATAGAGAGACTAGGGGGCACTAAAATCTCAAATGCAACATGCGAAAATGCTGTTCTTTACGACCTTGGCACATTCCCTGGAATGACAACTGGGCATGGAATTGTATCCGGTGAAATCTATCGCTTCAATGACATGTTCACAGTATTACAGGAACTTGATTGGGTTGAAGGTGCTCCACCGCACGGCAAGTTATACCGTCGTCATATCATGAAAGTGCAAAGCGATTCGAGTTCCACTTGGGTTTGGGTCTATCTGTATAATGGTAAAGATATGGCTGCTAAAATTGACTCCGGTGATTGGCTAGATCGCTAATCCAATTACTTGCTCTCGTATTTCTATCAAAAGGTCGTAAAAACGCATCCTCGACCCTCCTTGCGGACCGAAGACAATATACCTACAGAAGTAAGGGTCAAGCGGAGAAGAGGAATCTTCTCCGGTGAAAACCATGGGGTGCACAAACGACATCCGTCGTGCCCCGGCAGTACGCTGCCGGGACACAGAAGCCGACCTGCAGGCATGTCTTGACGCAGGCGCCCGTGTTTGGGTGGTGGGAGATGTTCACGGTCATCTAATGACCTTCAAAGCCCTACTTCACCGGATGGAACTCGAAGATAATGACATGGTGGTTTTACTCGGGGATATGATCGATAGAGGGCCTGATTCAGCCACATTAATTTCATTCATTCGCGAACATCCGCAAATCATCTGCATCAAAGGTAATCATGAGCAGATGGCAATACATTCCCTAAAGGGACAAGGTATCGAATTATCCGATGTGTGGATGGCAAAGGGTGGTGCATCGACATGGGGCTCATACATCGTTGCAGCAAAAGGCGACTTACACGAGGCAAAGTTGAGATTTGCAGAGGATTGTGCCTGGATGGCCGACCTTCCGTCTCACATTGTTCTCGACCATTGGAGATTAGTTCACGCCGGATACCATCCTAACATACCAATCGACCAACAAGATGAGAAGACAATATTGTGGATTCGCAGGGCTTTCTTCAAACATAAGTCGCCAATCGATCCAAAGAGATGCATCCTGTTTGGACATACACCTACAACAAAATTTGGAAAAAGAGGTAATATTGCTGAATCAAAGGTACGCCTACTTGATGGACGCCCATCATGGATTGGACTGGATACTTGTGCATACAATCCCGAGCAACCTTCCCTTTCAGCGTTTGATATCGCATCTGGAGATGCCATCCGCCAGAAGACTCTGCGTAGTGAACGCTGGTGGAAGAAAACCGAATCTCGTGAAGCACCAGTTGCTGAACACTTTGGCTTAGGGGAATTACGTCGACGAGCAAACAAAGCATATGCTGCGCGTGAGAAAGCTCGGCGGCGCATGGCAATGGCTGGACTCTCAAGGCGAGTAAGAGGGCCAACCTCATTCAGAGTGGTTCGACGCAAGCACCCGATTGTTACTGACAATATGCCGATATCCGGTAATTTATCCCCGGAAAAAGTCGGTTTTATCGCATGATGCGCTACTGATGCAACAGTAGATAGTTAGATAAGTGTAGAATGGCTTCATTTCAATACATGGCGAGTGAGTCGGAAAAGAAGCGCCCAACGGCTGGGGAATGTTTGGTTAATGCAACCTGTAAGGTCTTGGATAATGTGATGATTCAGGTTCATCTAGACCGAGCTTCAGCAGAAACAAGCCGCCGCCTAGGCGCATACAAAGTCGAATCTCGTTAGTCAAGATTCTAGTGGCCCGAAGAACCGCTCAAGCGCAGCGGTAATTCCTTCGGAATCCTCGCCCTCATCACCATTGTGCTGGTACTGGTTCCATGCTACTATTCCATCGGGTTGAATAATCCAGAATGATGGTGTGCCACTAGCTTGGAATGAATACATCCAGTATTGGTCACGGTCATCAATGTAGAGCCACTCATGTGGATCTCCTGGTCGGTCTTGACAATCTTTAGTTTCATAATAACAACCGAAGTAAGAGGACTTGTCTTGGAATGCAGCCACCTCTTCCCTTGTTGCATTGAAGGCATCCGAAGAAGAGAAATTCACCGCCATTGTGAGGAAAGTGACTTGCTCGCTGTAATTCTCATGGAAGATGCTCATATCATCAGCAGCATTCCAGCAGTGTGAACAATCTGACGACATGAATTGAATCATTATCCATGGACTATCACTACCATTGGAAGTATTCACAGGAGTACCATTCCAACTTTCATCAAGGTGAGATGAAAGAGTAAAATCTGCCCATGTTCCATTCAAGCCGCGCGCACAATCGTCGATTAACAAAATCAACTGCCCTTCTCCAACTCCACGTCCACTTTGATTTTCTGCTGGAGTTGGGCATTCATCTACTGCCTTATCGACAACTAATTCGCCCGCACCGCAATCCTCTGGACTATCCTCATCAGTACACATCACCTGTGTAGTTTCTCCTTCATGCATGCAGCCAGACAATGAGCCTGCCATCAGAATGAAGAGAATTAGCCAACATCTCATACAATGCTCTCAGTTATTCACCAATATTGATGTTGTCACCGTATCTCGGCTGAAACATGGTGGTGGAGTGGGCTGCGGTTGCTGCGGCTTCTGCTTTGTTTGTAGCAGGTGCAACTTCACCAGGTCCGTCACTAGCAATTGTTATTCGCAATACCATCATTGGTGGAAGATCACGTGGAATGGCTTGCGCCATTGGACATGGTATTGGATTCGGGTTTTACGCGGTTGCTGCCGTCTTTGGATTGGTAGTTCTTATGGAGACCCTGCCAAACCTCTTCTTTACCCTACAAATGCTAGGAGTCGCATTTCTATTATGGATGGGAGTCAACTTACTTCGCGCTAAACATGAGGAAGTGCAAGAACATGAATCAAAACGCAAGGGATTCATGGAAGGGTTCATGATTGCATTCTTGAATCCAAAGATAGCGGTATTCATGCTTTTTGTTCTCGCCGCTGTTCTTGAACCGGGAATGGCTGAAGGGACCAAGTGGGTAATCGCAGCGCTTGGTGCGGGAATAGATGCAACATGGTACCTCATCGTAGCCGCAATACTAACCTCAGGAACTCTACTTGAAAAGATGAAAGAAAACCAAGTGCGTTTCCACCAATTTACTGGAATTTTGTTGATTTCTCTCGCCATTTGGGTTCTCATCAGACAATTTGTTTGACATCAATACTATTGATGTAAACACTCAGGAGGATTCGTGCCTGAACTTCCAGAGGTAGAGACTGTCCGAGCGGGTTTATCTCGCTCATGGATTGGTCGTACCATCGAGTGCGTTGAATTGCGAAGGGCAGGGCTCCGTTTTCCTTTTCCAGAAAATCTTGAATCCGAACTCACCGGTCGTAGAATCGAAGGGATTAGGCGGCGGGCAAAATACCTACAAATCGACCTCGATGATGG
>JASLKC010000025.1 GCA_030747785.1 Candidatus Poseidoniaceae archaeon
GGGGGGAATTATGTACGCGTGGCTGATGAATTTGTTTTCCAAAATGTTTGGCAATACTGCTAAAATAAATATGGAGAAAGATAGAGATGGAAATTATTCATCGGGAAAAAACTGGGTCGGTCCAGAGGGTACTGAGAGTGGTCCGAGTGTCACTGAAAATTGGTACTTGTCATACGATGGTCCAGCGCCTATAGTGGAGGGCATCTATGAGGAAAATTACGGTGTAGACAGAGGAGATGGTGCCATTCCAATTGATTTCTATATCAAAAAATGGGGATTTCCAAACGGATTTGGGAAAACTGATTATGAGAAAGAAATAGCAACGAATAACAAAATTTTGGCCGAAAGTGGAGAATAAAGAGGGCACATTAGAACCCCTTTGCATTTTATTTTCCGATACTAAGGGGATTCAGTGGGTCGATACAGACGCTACCCTCTGAATCTATCCGAAAACGATTACGTAATCGAATTGTTCTTACAATCCATTCTGTTGGATGAAATTATGTGGGATTTATGTTACGGTTTGTTTCTATTATTGGCGATAATTATCGCTATTAGAAAGGGATGGATAAAATCTGCTTTGGAAATACTGTGGTGGGGATAACAACGCTAGCGTCTGTATGTTAGAAGCATTCATTAGATTAACTTTCATAGATATGTTGTGAACAAGGTAATTTACGCTTATTTATTTTCAATAATGTTCGTATTGCCAGGTTGTTTTGGTACTGGAGACGGTGCAGATGGAGGCATTAGCGAAATCTTCGGGTGTATGGATAGTGATGCAATCAACTTCAATCCTGAAGCAAATAGTGATGATTCTTCCTGTGAATATCTCATCATCCCATCTGCAAATCTAACTGCAACTATCCATTTCGATGAAGAGTTTGGTAGGATTGCACCAATTCATGGTGTCAATAATGGACCATTGGTTAGAACTGCCTGGGAAATAGAGGATTGCCAAACGATTTGGTATGGTTCTAATTATACCGAAGAATACAATGAAATGCAAATTCCATCTTCTCGTACCCATGGTGAAGGTCCAGGGGATATGAACCGCATATGGGTGCATGCTGACGATAATGGAGTGCCGATTTATGAGGGATATGACCCTCTTAATCTTTCAAATTATGATTTTTCTATAACCGATCAGAGAGTTCAAGCTACGATGGCAACCACTCATACTAGCGTATACTGGCGAATGGGTTATCCTAAAGCATATCCAGCCTACGAAGATTGTTCTGATTGGCGTAGCCCACCCGATAATATCACAGTCTTTGCACAAGCAGCAGTCCAAGTATTGAAGCATTATCGAGAGGGTTGGAATGATGGCTTTTATTTTGATAGTTTTGATGTAGTCGAAGTTTGGAATGAACCATATTTATCTGATTGGTGGAGCGGTACTGCAGATGAATATTATGACCTCTATCATGCGGTAAATTCAGCAGTGACCAGTGAATTTGGTGATGATATTGATGTTGTCGCTGCGATTTCATTGGGAGATGGAGTTGATGGGTTTTCAGGCAGGTTTTTGGAATTAGCTCAACAAAACAATGAATCAATAGACGCTATTTATGCCCATTTATACAGGGTAAATCCTTCCCAAACAACCTATTTTTTCACTCATGAAACTGAATCCATCGGGGTATTTTTGGCACAGTATGGTTATTCAGAAAACACCCCTGTTTACATTACTGAATGGAATCGAAATATTCCAGTCTATGCTCAAAGCCCTGCCAGTCAAGCCTATTTGACCAGCGTATTAACAATCTACAATGATCTATGGGAAGGAAATGAAGGAAATTCAACCTATGAAGTAAGTACGCTGAGGATGGCACATTTCTTCGCAGCGAGAAGCTTCTTTTGGGAGGAAAATGGACGAATCAAACCACCTGGCATCACTTGGAGTGTTTACGGTGAAATGATTGCTAATACCCCTATCAGGTTACAAAATGAAGGTGGTTTTCCTTCAAATTCTATTGATTCAAATGAGTTTAATATTCTGGCTGGCAAATCTGAAAATGGTTCACAAATAAACATATTACTTTCTCGATACGTTGATGAGAATGCAAGTCAGCCCAACGAATTCAGTGCATTTACAGATACTGTCAATCTATCAGTAGATGGTCTGAGTACCTCCTGCGTCTACACTTGGCAACATTGGGGAATGGTTGACAACAATTCAGAGCCATGGCAATTAATCGCAGAAGGTGAATTTACTGGAAACACTTTCGAGTTATCAAACTTTGAAATGAATCAACGTTCTTTCCATTTCATACAACTGGATTCGCCCTCTTCTTGCCAATGAAGTACTTCAGGCACCGTGATTTCAGTTGAAATCACTGTAATTTCCACTCGCCCGATACAGCGTCATAGAACATCACAGAGCCATCGGCTTGTCGAGCCCAATGCACTCCCGCTTCATCGACCCATTGTTCGGCCTTTGTTTCAGCAGCTGCCATCTCATGAAGTGATTCGGCTGGCATGGCCTCTTGGAAGAACGCTATGTTGTCGTCTTCCAGATGGTCAATCGCAGTTTTTGATTTAGAGCGCATGAAGAACATAGCAACCCCGCATGCACCGATTACGAATGTCAGTACCCAGATTAACCATGTGAGGTCCTTAGCATCCTCAGCTCTCCACATCGTAGGGTCATTCGGGAAGTAATCTTCACCATCAGGAACTCCATCTTCATCGGTGTCCTTGGTTGCATCAGGATCGTTTGGGAATGCGTCTAATTCATCGGCAACACCGTCGGAATCGCTGTCTTTCTGATCGAGTGCACAGCCATCGGAGTCCACGAAAGAGCCCTCAGCAGAGGAAGGACAGATATCCAGATGATCTTTCACACCATCGGAATCTCCGTCCCGCTGATCCGGTGAACAACCGTAGATGTCTGTGGGCGACCCCAGAAGGCTGCCAGGGCACAGGTCTGATGCATCATCGCGACCATCGCCGTCACTGTCAAGTTGAGACTCCGCACATCCGAAAGTACTCACAAATACTCCTGTATCCGTTCCAGGGCAAGCATCGATCTCATCGTTGACGCCATCGCCGTCACTGTCCACCTGATATCCACCACAGCCGTTCTCATCGACCTGTGTGTTTGAATCCGTTAGAGCACAATCGTCTACATCATCCATGACTCCATCACCATCGCTATCGCGTTGTGCTGCAGAACAACCACTGGCATCGACACTATCGTCCTCTAAGGTGTTGGGGCAGGCATCGAGTGAATCATTGATACCGTCCTCATCGCTGTCCTTCTCAACATCGGCACATCCAGTGCCATCGACATCATCGCCAGGAGTTGTGGTCGGACATAAATCGCGACTGTCATCAATTCCATCGCCATCGGTGTCTCTCTGTCCGGCTGAACATCCTTGGTTGTCGGCAACCATGCTTGGAGGGGTATTCGGACAGGTATCCCAAGAGTTGTTCACTCCGTCCATATCATCGTCGATTTGATTCTCAGCGCAGCCTTGTGAATTGACGCTCTGGCCAGGCGTAGTTGCCGGACAAAGGTCGTCATCATCCATGACACCGTCACCATCGCTATCCTCTTGCGAAGCCGAGCAGCCATTCTCATCGACGACTTCTCCTGGTGGGGTGTTCGGGCAGAGGTCTCCAGAATTACCGTTGGCATCATCTCCATAGCCGTCATTATCGCTATCAGCCCATTGAGTTGGGTCATCTGGGAAAATATCAGCATCGGTTCCCGAAGGATTGTCTCCGTAACCATCGCCGTCTCTATCTGCCCATTGGGTTGAATCAAGAGGGAATGCGTCGGGGTTGGTCCCCTGCTGGTTGTCTCCGTAACCATCACCATCACTGTCAGCCCACTGGGTTGGGTCGGTCGGGAATATATCGGGATCATCGCCCTGCTGGTTATCTCCCCATCCATCTCCGTCCTGATCGGACCATTGGGTGCCGTCATTAGGGAATGCGTCAGGGTCGTTACCGCTGGTGTTGTCACCATATCCGTCACCATCGGCATCGGACCATTGAGTTGAGTCTGCAGGGAATGCATCTCCATTGTTCCCCCAACTGTTGTCTCCATATCCATCGCCATCAGAATCATACCATTGGCTCGGATCAAGTGGATACATATCGCCTTGAGTTCCGTTGGAATTATCACCATAGCCGTCACCATCGGTATCCTTCCACTGAGTGGAATCGAATGGGAACTCGTCTGGATTTACACCGGTCTGGTTGTCGCCGAATCCATCTCCATCCAGATCAGACCACTGGGTAGGGTCATTGGGAAATACATCAGCGTTGGTTCCATTCGGGTTATCACCATAGCCATCGCCATCGGAATCGTACCATTGTGAGGGGTCGTTTGGAAAGGCATCGACATCATCCATGAATCCATCGCCATCGCTATCGCGCTGACTTGCAGAACATCCATCCATATCTACCGAAGCACCAGCAACGGTATTGGGGCAGAGATCATCTTCATTCGCCACTCCATCATTGTCATTATCATAAGTCAGATTGAAGCAGTAGGTATCTGAATCAATCTGGCTTCCAGAGAGATAGAGAATCGTTTCAGCACAGTACAATCCACTCTGTGAAGGTGTATTGTAATGGAATGTTTGACCGGTATGAGTCGAAGAGGTTGCGGTGAAGTTTGTGAGGTTCGAGGTCATGGAGATGGTCCCATTATTGAATAAACTCACCGTGGTCTGATAGCTGTAAGAAGCCCCAGAACTCAAACTCGACATACTCACGTCCACGGAATTAGTGGTAGCGTTCACATCAGCGGTGGCCCCAGTGATTAGAATCGATGGAATTGGGGGTAGGTATGAGGCAGTATGAACTCCGATAAAGGTGCTATTCGAGTCCATCAACAGGGTTGTCAGAACATACTCGTTTGTCGTCGATGGTCCCGTCATACTCAATGTATTCGAATAGGATGTCCCACTTGCAGTGAAGTTATTCCAGCCATAATCAACTGTGGTATTAGTCACATTATCATTGTAATACCAAAACATGGAATAACTCTGACCTGAGGTGAGGTTTGAGGCTTGATAAGAGGCTGAGCTACCACTGCTCATATTGGCTTCGAGCATTTCGTAGTACAACATTTCCATATCATAGGCAACAAAACTTCCATTCACCTCTATGAAGACAAATATGCCGTATATCCCTTCAATATCATCGCTCTGGAACGTCACATTATCCCACATAGAACTACTATTGGCTACCCAATAGAATGAGCTCGAGTAATTACTCCCAGTCTGATTAAGTGGAAATTCATAAACGGTGTAATTTATCGAATAATTCACTCCTATGGTCAGCCCTGTGAAGTAATTGTCTGAACTATCCTTACCATTCATCGATACACTCAC
This sequence comes from Candidatus Poseidoniaceae archaeon, assembly GCA_030747785.1. Classification (GTDB taxonomy): domain Archaea; phylum Thermoplasmatota; class Poseidoniia; order Poseidoniales; family Poseidoniaceae; genus MGIIa-K1. Next base: position 5,352 of record JASLKC010000025.1, read on the forward strand.
CGCCGGCGATGGTAGTTGATTTGGGTTGGCGAGTGTTACCTGCATGGTGTAATTACCCGAACCAGAATTTGCAATAATACCGAAGTACACCATGACACCACCGCCAGAAATATTTGTCCCATTAGTGGTAACAGAACTGGAACCAGTGGTAACATCAAAATCATCATCGATATAATATGTCCAGCCGGCATCTATCAGCACCAAACTGAAATTACCCCCTGAAGGGTAGGTGAGATTCACCCAGAGTTCATCTCCGGATGGTATGGTCATGTTGTACAGGTCGGCGGTATCAGTGACCGAATCGATGTAACCATTGTAGGTCGCGCTGCTTGAAGTAAGTGTGAGAGCAGTTGCCTGTTGGCTACTCGCATCCCCTCCGGATCCAGCATCATTCTGACTTACTGGAGTCGAGAATGTGATGTTGAGCGAGTATTGACCATAGCCCGTATATGCTACGACATAGATGTAAACACTAGTTCCACCGGCTGAGAGGTTTGTTCCCCCAGTGCTAACAATCTCTGGATTGCTGAATTCACTAACATCATAGGCGAATGTGACTGCTGAGTCAACCAGATACAGATCGAAATCCTCGGTATTCGGGAATGACATTTCTACGGTGAGAATATCTCCACTCGGAATGTAGACCTCGAATAGGTCCTCGGGGTCTGTTGTATCATCTACCCATCCGATGTATGAACCATTGTTCTGTGACAGCGATACCGAAGTACCAGAGGTATTTCCTGCATCGCCACCAGAACCTCCATCGTTCTGAGTATTATTGGTCGCCTGGAACACGACTTGGTCCTCGCCCAGCGTAGAGGAGGCTTCAATTCCAAGACCACTGAATGATGAGATTATCAAGAGGAGGCTGACTGCAATCCCTTTCGCTACGATGTCGGACATAGTCGGCCTATGTCGGTTTGACTCATGAAACCACTGCCTGCAATTCAGCCGCCTCAGGCGTGTTTACTTTTACTCTGGGTGAGGAAAGGATTGACATTGGATGAAGTGATGCAGAACTTTCTATGGAAGACAAGAGGACCACATGGGTCAACAAACCGAAAGCCTGGTCGGTAAGCCGCAGAACATTGATGGAACAATGTCCAAGAGCATGGGCATTGAAGTATGGATTCGCTCGAAGAAATACTAGAACATTCAATCGAATCCTAACCGAGGTATCCGATTGGTCTTCACCTTGGAGATTGATGCTCAGGGCCCTGCGAGGTGTAATCATCGAGAGGCTTGAACTGGCATCCACGGGCAAGAACTGGTCTGAAAAAGACCTCGCATCCCGTATCAGATTTCGAATAATTGGCAGTCTTGAAAGACAGCGAGGAACAACACGCATAATCGAAAAGAGAATTGGAGTGAGTAGCCGATTGAAGATGAAGGTCGGGAAGCAAGAAATCGCCCGTTTAGTGGAAATCGCTTGTCATAGATTCAATGCCGTAATGGCTTGCGAACCTATCTCTTCGATACTCGAAGGAAAAATCACCGATTGGTTCATTGCAGACAGATTAGAGAAAACTTCTCTCGATCGATACAAATTGCATGTTGCACCTGATATCGCATGGAGAAAGGGGCGCCGATGGCACTTGCTGAGACTAGCGATGCAAGGTGGGAAAAAACCCGGTCCCGAAAAGGTTCTTGAGAGCATGTCAATGGTATTGTGGGCATTATCTAATTCAGGAATGCCTGTGCTTGCCGAGAGATATGAAGTCTCTAGCCTCACATGGAATAGAGGAAGTTGGCGAAAATGGTCGATGACTGCAAATGATGAACAGGTCAAGGCGGCAACTGAATTGATCAAATTGGATATGAAAGCGATGTGTGACCTTCACTATCGCTTGGGTCCAAGCTGTGACCTATCGCAAATGCCCTTAGCAACTAATAGTAGGAATTGCACTAATTGCGGACACATCGATACTTGCCCAGGGGGAGAGGACCTGCATCGAGCACGCCTTGAGCAGGCGGCCTTGGAAATGGCAAAGGCTACCAAGTCATAATGCCGGACAAAATTATGTGCAAATAACAGATAGTCACCTTCAATAAATATGGCTCACTAGCACCGATATGAATCCCCAATTACAGAATATCTTAGGGCAAGATTCCATTATTGTGCAGCAATCTATGGAAGCCATTAGCATCGCTTTCGGAATCGACAAAGCAAACAAATACGATATCTTTGCCGCTAATGGTCAAAAAATAGGTACTGCAGAAGAAGTAAGTGGCGGTGCTGGCGGATTCATTGTCCGCCAGTTTCTCAAGAATTCACGAGCCTGTACTGTACAGTTTTTCGATACGCAAGGTCAGGTAATTGGACAAGCCAAAAAACCATTTAGATTCTTTTTCTCTGAAATGGCTGCAATCGGTGATAACACCGAAGTCGGCAATGTACGTCGCCGGAATTTATTTCTCCGTAACTACACAATATCAGTAGGAGGAATTGAGCAATTCGATATCCAAAGTAGTCTTTTCCAATGGAAGAGGTTCAAGTTTGATGTCACTCGAAACGGTGTTGTTGTTGCTACAATCGCAAAGAAGTTTGAGGGCTTCATGAAAATGGCTTTCACCCAAGCGGATAATTTCTCGATTCAATTCCACGACAAGAATCTCACTTTGGAAGAACGCTATACACTATTTATGACTCTATTTCTCATCGACTTTGATGTATTTGAGCAAAAAAAGTGAGCCGAGTGATTTAATCTATATTTAGAGTAATCTAACTAAATCCGCGAGTACTGCTGCTGGGTCATTTGCTTTGGTTACGCCACTTGCGAGTAGTACACCTTCAGCTCCGAGTTCAATCGCTTTAGCAACATCAGCACCATTTTTCACTCCAGCCCCACAGAGAATGCGGACATCTGGATTGACCTCCTTAACTACAGCAACAGTATCAGTGACTATTGAAGGGTCAGCAGTTGTAACAGAAATATCTCCCCCGATTAATTCTGGAGGTTCTACTGCGATGAATGTTGGACCAAGGGCTGCTAATGCTCTAGCCTCATCGACATTTGCTGCGCATGCACAGATGGGGAATCCCTCGGGAAGCATTGCCATTAGGTCTCGAACGTGGTCGATTGAAACTTTGTGCTCAGCGTGATTGATTATTGTTCCAACTGCACCTCTTTCAATAGCGGTTTGCGGCTCTAACCATCCGGTATGCGATCCTTGGCCAACCGGGTCAAGGTGTTGGGACCAGACCTCTAATCCATCTACAGATGCAACTGCTCCAAGGTCGAAAGCGCTGGCTACAGCAACCATTCTTGCAGATGTTTCAGTTGCGGCCATATGGGCCGCAAGACTCTCTGCTGCATGTCCTAATGCGGTCGTGTAAGTCTTGAAATTCACGACTACTAGTGGCGCTGCCATGTATTGGGCCACTATGTGGACACATTTGATGCCTACGGCATCAGAAAGTTCCACCGGTCTGGATGTGGCCGGCTGGAACTGAGGCACCATGGTCGATCACCACATCGTGAAGTTGAGCACCTTCACCAATGATGGCTCCTTCACCAACTAAGCAGCCCTCGATAACCGCACCATTTGCAATGTGAGCGCCTTGGAGTAGAGTGGAATCTATGACTTCGCCATCGATTGTACAACCGGCTTGGACCATTGAAAATGCAGCCTTGGCAGAGCCCGTTTCGACCCAGGAATTTCCTTGGATTGTTCCGCTTGAGAATCTTCCCTCTGCAATACAGGTACGCACTCCATCACTCCAGGAGTTTGGCGTACCTGCGTCGATGAAATATCCTTGGAATGGGAATCCACTCAATCTTCCCTCTTCTGCAAGACGAGGAAATACATCTCTTTCCAAACTGTGCCGTCCTTGAGGCATGACATCAAAAACGTCGTCTTCAAGGATGTATGAACCTGCGTTAATCAGATTTGAAAATACTTCCTCAGGCTTTGGTTTTTCCTTGAATTGGGTAACCATCGAATCATCATCAAGACCGACGATGCCGAATCTTGTCGGGTCCTCCACTTCCCATAATGCAAGAGTGCCTGTCACTCCTTTGGAGTCGTGCTGTGCAAGCATTGGCTCTAAGTTCAGGGATGAGACAATATCTCCATTGAAACAAGCGAAGCGTCCAGAAATTATGTCCCTACAATTACCGAGGGCACCGCCAGTACCGAGTGGCTCATCTTCTGGAACAATTCTGACATCGAAGTCGACATCTGCATCGCGGAAGTATTGTTCAATCACGTCGACCTTGTAGCCTCCAGCCACTACTACTTCGTCAACTAAATCTGCAGGAACGCCCTCCACAACACGCTCTAGCAAAGTACGGTCGAGCATTGGTAGGAGTGGCTTCGGGATGGTATTGGTCCACGGTCGTAACCTCGAACCTATGCCACCAGCGAGAACGACTACCTGCATGGATACTGCCACCTGCAGATGGCACTTGAACCCAACCCTCAGCCGTCGTGGCTTAATCGCATCATTCAAGGAGGTCCCTCCGGTGGGCAGAACCGGAGAGGAACATGAATATCCACGAATATCAAGGAAAGGCGCTGTTCAAAGCGAACGGCGTATCCGTCCTAGAGGGAATACACTGCACCGATGTAGCAGGAGCCCTTGCAGCATATGACAGCCTTGGAAGTAAAGTTGTAGCTGTTAAGTCGCAAATACATGCTGGCGGTCGTGGAAAGGGTAACCTATACCATCCAGAGACTAGGGAATTGGTCATGGAAGGTGGAGTGAAAATCGCCTTCTCCAGAGAGGAAGTTGAGGAGTATTCAAGCAATATTCTCGGTAATATGCTAGTTACAATTCAGTCGGGTGAAGAAGGGAAATTAGTCAACAATATCTACATTGAATCCGGATGCGATATCGCTCACGAATACTATCTTGCACTACTTGTGGACCGTGAAAATAAGTCTGTTCTTATCATGGCTTCGACCGAGGGTGGAATGGATATCGAGCATGTTGCTGAACACACACCTGAAAAAATTCACAAGATCAACATCGATCCAAACTCCGGACTTCTCGGATTCCAAAAGCGTGACCTTGGTATGGCTTTGGGACTATCGGGAGCATCTCTCAAATCATTTTTCAAGATGCTTGGAAAACTGTACGACCTATTCATCTCCAATGATTGTGCTATGGTTGAAGTCAACCCCTTGGTACGAACCAATGCGGATGAAATAATTGCATTAGATGCAAAAGTCGGTTTTGATGAGAATGCTGAATTCCGTCACCGTGATTGGGACGACCTTCGAGACCTCTCCGAGGAAGAAGATGTCGAGACTAGGGCTAAGGAAACTGGACTTTCATATGTCAAACTCGACGGAAATATCGGGTGTTTGGTAAATGGTGCAGGACTGGCAATGGCAACAATGGACGTCATCAAATTATACGGTGGAGAGCCGGCAAATTTCCTTGATGTCGGTGGCGGTGCTGACGAAGAACAAGTCAAGACTGCTTTCTCTATTATTCTTGAAGACCCAAATGTGAAAGGGATCTTAGTCAACATCTTTGGTGGAATTATGCGTTGCGATATTATCGCAAGAGGAGTCATCGCTGCCACAAAGGCTCTGAGCCTAGATGTGCCCTTAGTAGTGCGTTTAGCCGGAACAAATGTCGATGAAGGCAAGGCTATTCTCGCAGAATCTGGACTCAATATTCATCCTGCTGACGATTTAGCAGAAGGCGCACAGAAGATTGTTGCATTAATTGGTGGAGGTGCTTGAAATGGCAATTTGGATTCAAGAAGATGCAAAGGTACTCGTTCAGGGAATTACCGGAAAGCAAGGTATGTTCCATGCTGGTAAGATGGTCGAATATGGCACCAACCTAGTTGGTGGAGTTACCCCCGGAAAGGGTGGCCAAACTGTCGAACTAGAGGGAGGAAATTACCCTGTATTCAATAGCATGGTCGGTGCAATTACTGAAACCGATGCAGATGCAACAGTGATCTATGTGCCACCTCCATTTGCTGGTGAAGCAATTATCGAAGCAGCAAATGCATTCCACACCGTGAAAGGTGAGGGAGTAATTGTGTGCATTACTGAAGGTATTCCTACACTTGACATGGTCAAGGCTACAGCATATGTGGCAAACCGACCCGGTGTACGCCTGATTGGACCAAATTGCCCAGGTATCATTACACCAGGAGAAAACGGTGGAGCCAAACTCGGCATTATGCCTGGACATATTCACGCAAAGGGAAGAATCGGAATTGTTTCCAAATCTGGAACACTCACATATGAGGCAGTTGCTCAAACTATGAGTATCGATGAAGGTCAATCGACCTGCATTGGTATTGGTGGCGACCCTGTAAATGGTACTGGATTCATCGAGTGCCTATCCGCCTTCCAAAACGATCCTCAAACAGAAGCCATTGTCATGATCGGCGAAATCGGCGGAAATGCTGAACAAGAAGCCGCAGAATGGGCTACTGCAAATTGCACTAAGCCGATTGTTGGATTCGTAGCAGGAGCTACCGCACCACCTGGAAAGAGGATGGGCCATGCTGGCGCCATCATCTCTGGTGGAAAGGGTACTGCTGAGGAAAAGTTCGCTGCTTTTGAAGCCGCAGGTATCGCATGTGCACGCGACCCAAGTGAACTAGGTCAAGTATTGCTTACAAGCCTCAAGGCTGCAGGTCTACGCTGAGATTCAATTCGGCGGACTGCGCTTTGGGCCACCAGGTGGGCCACGTTTTGGGCCGCCAGGAGGGCCGCCTCGCTTTGGAGGACCGCCGCCACTTGGACCGGGAGGGCCGCCTCGCTTTGGAGGGCCTCCGCCACTTGGACCAGATGGACCACCTCGCTTTGGAGGACCGCCACGACTTGGACCGGGTGGACCGCCGCGACTTGGACCGGGTGGACCACCTCGCTTTGGAGGACCACCACCAGATGGACCTGGAGCATCCTCGTCCTCGAACATCGCACCGCAATGGGGACAAGTGTTGTCGGATTCTTTGACAAGGCCTTCACAGACTTCGCAAGCAAACATCTCTTCATCGGATTCTGGTTCAGCCTTGGGTGTAGCAATACCTGGTCCGATTACCTTCTCGATAGAACCATCCTTTGAACGGAAAAGGCTGATCTCAACTACGGCATCCATTCCTTTGAGGGCAATCTCTGTAGAGATTGCATGTTCGAAAGCCGAGGACAAATCCCCGGGGGTATCGAGTACTCGACCGTCATCAACATATGTGACATTGACATTAAGGAGTCCACCTTCTAATTTGATCTGAGGTGTTTCAACTGCAACTCCACGCTTGCGAGCAACACGACGAACAGCAACCTCTGACATTCTGCGGTAGAGTGCTTCGTTTCCAGCATCTCCCTTACCTCCACCAATAGTGCTCTCAAGGAAATCTGCCGCACTGTTATCAGCACCACCCCCTCTTAGATGGGATGGTAATTCTCCACCGATTGAACTGAGCACATTTGCGGCGGATTCCTGATTCATCTGTAACCATTGGCTACGACGCTCATTCTTCACCTGGCGTTCTGCTTCAGCAATACGGTTGACCATTGCATCGGTTGGAGATAATGATGGATTCTGGGAAACTGAAATTCCACCTGGTGTGAATGGGCCTTCGCCCTGTAAAGGAGGCATTCCTTGTTGAAGTTCTGGATTTGGAGGCATCTGGCCCGGTTGCATGCCTTGAGCGATTTGTCCCATTAGGTCTGGCATCATCCCAGGAGGCATTCCTACGCCGCCCATGTTCTGGGCATTTTGCTGGATTACAGCCTCGCCAGAAACCACTCCGAAATTGCGTCCACCAGCGACCTGTTGGCCGGATAGCCCGACATTGCCAACACCGGGAATTGCGCCTGCTCGACTAAGTTCTTGACGAGAACCACATTCAGGACAGAATATGCTGTCATCTGGAATTACTTCAATGCAAGAGCCGCACTGCATACCCATCCCCTCGTAGAGGGGCTGGGTTGATTCCCAATAAAGCCTTGTGACGCTGAGAGCGTATTATCTGTCCACTTCAGGAGAAGGTTCATCCACACCGAGCCAGACCATTGACCATGCGAGGGCGCACCATTGCGGTCATCGGCGGAGGCCTCGCAGGAATTACTTCTGCCATTGCATTGGCTGATGCTGAGTGCAAGGTCACCTTGTTTGAAGCAAGAGGGCACCTTGGAGGTAGAGTTGGTAGTGTCAAACATCCACGTCTCGGTATCGAAGTGGACAACTGCCAGCATGCTGCATTCCGAGTATATGATCGCTTTTTCCAATTGATCGGAAGAGCCGGTGCACAGAATATTGTGAAGATACAACCCAAAACCAACCTGATGTTTGCATCACCTCAGAAAAAGAACTTCGCTGCACTTGCTACTGGAAAGATGGCACCACCTAACCATATGGTAAGATCAATGCTGAAATTTCCATTCCTGGGCCTATTGGACAAACTCAAGATGCGCGCAGTCGTGAAGGCCCTGAGTAAATTCGATGATGAAAGTCAATGGGAACTCGATGATATTAATTTCAGAACTTGGCTTGAATCCAAGGGGCAAACAAAACGTGCAATAAACCGTTTTTTCGGTTTCTTTACGATGGCTGCACTAAATATCGATATTGATGAAGCAAGTGCTGCACAAGGGATTATGTTACTCCGCCACGGATTATTTGGCGCCGCTGATGCCTTTGATGTTGTAGCATTTACCAACCATCTCGGAGCTGCAATGGAAGGTGCATTCTCTGACGCACTTGAAAATGCGGGCGTTGAGGTCAAACTCAACAACTCGGTGAAGTCGCTCGATGAACTTACAGAATTCGATGCGATTGTTGTCGCACTTCCACCCCATTTAGCGGCCCAAATAACTGGAATGAAAAATGAACTTGAATATCGTGCATTGATTGGCATTCACGCGTTCTATAGGGGAAATAGGTTGCCAAAAGATTTCAGTTTTGCCACAATGGTAGATGAACCCTTAATCCAGATGATTTTCAACCGTGATAACGAGATAGATAACCAAGTTGAGGAAGGTGTGCAATGGATCACAGTACCGGTATCTGCCGCTGACCCACATCTAAAAACAAGTGATGAAGAGATGTTATCAGAATTAGATCGGGTTCTCGATTCACTTTGGCCAGACGGTAAGGATGTAGAGCGTATCGACCACTTGATTGTAAAGACTCCAAAAGCAACCTTTGCACCCACTCCTGGAAGTGCTGCTCACAGGCCTAAGGTCGATGCATTAGGAGAAAATATCGCCCTTGCCGGCTCACATACAATGACTGGATGGCCATCTACTATGGAGGGTGCAGTACGTTCAGGATTAACTGCAGCCGCACACATTCTTGGACGAGATTATTCTCATGACCAACCTTGGGAGGGTTGGCCCAGTAGCCCGAAAAGAGGCGAAGAAGGCTGGAGGGTTTGGTGATGGCTGAAAAGTTTGATTGGGGCGAGCATTCACTCGAACCTGTTTTCCTTGCCGGCTGGGATACCAAGCAAGACAACGAATCTGCACAGGCGTACTGCTCGCTAATTGCGCGTTCTCATTATGAGAATTTCATCATCTCAAATAAGTTCACACCGGCTCAAATAAGACAACACATCGAGAATGTCTACGCATTTTGTCGCTATGGAGATGACCTCGGTGATGAGGCACCTTTCCCTGAAGAGGGGAGATTGATATTGCTAGATGCATGGGAGGATGACCTTGCAGAAGCTGCAAAAAACGACTGGTCTGGAAATCCAAGGCATCCAATTTTGCGTGCCATTCAAATCACAAGTAGGGAGTTTTCTATTCCACATGAGCCATATTGGAAATTGATTCAAGCATTCAAGATGGACCAAACAAAGAAACGATATTCCGATTGGTCTGAACTCGAGAACTACTGTATCCACTCTGCAGATCCTGTCGGCCATCTCTTCCTCTACGTCTATGGGCATGATGATGAGAATATGCGAAATATCTCAAATGCCACATGTACGGCGTTACAACTCGCTAACCATTGGCAAGATATTTCTAGAGATTGGGAACAAGGCCGTTCATACATACCCCAAACTACTCTTGACAAATACGACATTTCATGGGAGCAGTACTCTAAGTGTGTAGCCACTGACTCATGGCGTTCGATGTTGAAGTTTGAAGTTGAAAGAGCACAGAAACTCTTTGATGAAGGCAAGGAATTATGGGGGCTGGTAAACCCTCATCTTGCAGTTGATTTGATGATGTTCACCAAGGGTGGTGAAGCCGTCTTAGAAAGCATCAGAAAGCAACACTACGACACATGGACTAAGCGTCCAAGAGTCTCCAAACTCAAGCAGATGCTTCTATTTTTCAAGGCCAAGAGGGCTTGGCGTAAAGCAGGTCGTTACGCCCGTAGGGCGTGAAACACAAATTACCCTCATACTCATAACTGATGAGTGGCCAAGATATTACGAGCGACATGCTGGAACGCCGAAAACCACTCGATTTGCTCTTCCCTCTGGAGGGCGGAGCATCAAGGCAGGTAGACGAGGATTCCAACACACAAGTTACTGCTCTAGACCGATTTCGTGCTGCGGTCAACCTGACTAAAGATGCGGTAAAGGCGGTTAGCCTAACTGCAATGGAAGCACTACGTGAAGGTGCTGCTCTAATCGGAATAGTTGGCGAGCAAAATGAACTCATCGACCCATTCGTCCACCTCGATGCGCCGATCTGGGCTCGTGACCCACCGATTGAATTAATGCGCCTTGCCTATGCTTACTGTGAAGAATTAACTATGCGAGAAGCTGGAAACTTCTACCACTCATTCAAGTATTTACCAGACGAGCAAAGGCAAGCAATGTGCGCAGTCTATGCATTCTGCCGACGTGCAGATGACATTGCTGATGGCGACTGGCAAGACCACTTCCCTGGTTCGCAAGGAGAAATGGACCCAGAGGCTGTAGCATACCGAGAGAAACTCGAGAGCCTACAGAACAAGGATACAATCCTCCAAGAAGATATGTATTTGCAGAAGATTACCCAACTCTTCTTCTTCCGTAAGAAACTCTCAACCTGCTACACTGAAGTTAGTAGCACTGACCCGGTATTCCTAGCGCTAAAGGACACTGTGACCCGATATGGAATCCCACGTTCAGTTTTCGATGACCTGATTACCGGCATGGAAGAGGATCTGTACAATAACAGATATCGAACCTTTGACGAACTCTACCTCTACTGCTACCGTGTAGCATCGGTCGTCGGTCTAATGTGCATTGAAATCTACGGATACGATGACCCTCGTGCTCAGAAATACGCAGAGTCATGGGGCATATTCATGCAGTTGACAAATGTCCTCAGAGATATTGGAGAAGATATCCAAAGAGACAGGGTATACCTCCCACTCGATGAACTTGAGTCCAACGGAATAGGTGAATCCGAACTTGGTGGAAATGTAGTTTTGAACACCACTTGGGAACCTTATGTTCACAACTATGCAAAGAGAGCTAGAACATATCTCGAAGAGGCTAAGAAACTCTTGCCACTCCTTCCTCGACGCTCGCGCTACTCGCCTGCTGCAATGATTGCCTTCTACGACAAGATTCTGCGACAAATTGAGAGGCAACAGGGTGATGTTTTCACCAAGAGAGTGAAGTTGAACAAGTTGCAAAAGTTGTCTCTTGCAGCAGCTGTCTATCTTCGACACAGATTCCTTCCGGGATTCCTTAACCCATTGTGGACTGGATTCAGTAAACTCGGAATCTTACCAGATGTCTGATTTTGACGGTGAGAGTAATGGATGATGTCCATCCGTGTCGTGAGAATATCATTCTAGCAATATCAGGATTTTTTCTCGTACTCCTAGAACCAATTATTCTCCTACTTGGAGGAGATGATATCGGCGGCGCTCTATGGCCGCATGCGATTAGGGCATTATCGTGGAGTTTCATATTGAGGGAATTACATCTGATGATCTTTGCAATTAGCATAGTAATTACCGGCCTAGTTATCCTGAAGCGTGATTGGAAAAATGATTGGAAAAGGCGAATCGTTTCATTGTCGATTGGAGCGATAATAGGGCTCATTCTAATCTTCTTATTATTGGACATAGCCTACTTACGAGGGGCATTCATCCTTCTTCCAGCTGCATATGGAATCCTTTTGCTGAATATGCTAATACTCAACTGGGGACTACCTTCTAACCCCGCGAATTGGGAGGACTCAAAGGTAGGACGTTCTATTCACATTCTTGGAATTATATTCGCTGTATGGCTTATCGCACCAGGGCTTTCTGCAATGGCTGGACTATCGCCATCACCACCAGAATGGGATGGCGGGCTTGGACCACATGAGTTCACTACAGAAATCTCAGCATATACCATGCCGGCTGAAGTTGAATCGATACGTGGTGAATACGAAGCAGACATTACATTCTCAGTTTATCTTACCATTCCAGATGTTGATGGAGAAATGCCACTTGCAATCATCCTCCACGGTTTCGCAAATCCTCAATTCAGTACCTACGAAGATTGGGTTGCTCATCTCGCATCTAGGGGAATGGCAGTAGCTTTCATTCAATATCCATCAGATGTTCTACCCGAAGGACATGATACCTATGTTCTGCATGAGGAGGATGGAATGGCGAACCATCCATACCACGTTCCAAGAGCAATCGCATTACAGGCTGGTCTTGACCACGCAGAAAGTCTACTTTCGGCTAATGTCGATACCTCTAATCTTCTAATCGGTGGCCATAGCCTCGGCGCTGGCTATGCACTGATGGTTATGGACTGGAGTTTGCAGAGAGGATGGGGGAATGAATCACTATTCCTCGACCTTGAGGCACCGTATGCACGGCCGGTACAGGAACATCTACAAATCGATACTTCACTAATTCCAGAGAATTTCATGGCTCACATTGTCATCAGCGAAGATGATATGAGCGTCAGCGATTGCTTTGGAGTGCATCACCAAGCACTTCTTGGAGAAAATGCACTCTTCATCGAATCTCCAAGTGATCGCCATGGATTCCCAAGATTGGTTTCTTCCCATTATCTCCAAGCGAGTGAGACCCACGACACTCTAGCAGATTGGGCATTCTACCGCAGAGTTGCTTCTCAAGCGGATTGGATGGTCACACAAAATGAAAATTCAAGACTGGCATTACTCGATTCTGACGAATTCCGCTACATGGGTGAATGGTCAGATGGGACTCCCGTCAAAGAATTGGGAGTATGGGATGATGCCCTATCTAGCAACGAATTCGACTATTGCGAAGATTGGACTGGCGGTCCTGACTGATCACGAATTTCGTGTGAAAGCCTGGATACCTGTAATGTAGCGTCCGATAATCAAGTTGTGAATATCATGGGTTCCTTCGTAGGTCTTTACCGACTCTAAGTTTGCCATATGGCGCATTACAGGATACTCGTCTAGGATTCCATTTGCACCGTGTATATCTCGTGCTTCACGGGCTATTTGCAGAGCGATGTCAACATTGTTCATCTTAGCAAGACTAATCTGTTCGTTGAACCAAGTCCCATCGTCCTTCTTCTTACCTAAGTGGTATGCGAGAAGTTGTCCCTTGGTAATCTCACGAAGCATCCATGCCAACTTGTTCTGTACCAATTGGTAACTAGCGATTGGCTCACCAAATTGGATGCGAGAGAGAGCATAGGTCTTGGCGGAATGGAAACATGCCATAGCTGCACCAAGTGCACCCCAACTAATTCCAAAGCGTGCATTGTTTAAACACGAAAATGGACCCCGCAAGCCCTTGACGTCGGGAAGCATTCGGTCCTTTGGAATCTTACAGTCTTGGAATACGAGTTCGCTGGTTACACTCGCTTTGAGAGAGTGCTTGCCCTTCATCTCTGGAGCGCTGAATCCTTCATCACCTTTCTCGATGATGAATCCCTTGATGACGCCATCTAATTTTGCCCAAACGACTGCAACATCTGCGATTGTTCCATTGGTAATCCACATCTTTGCACCATTTAGGAGGTAATGATCTCCTTTGTCTTCGGCCTTGGTAATCATATCACCTGGATTGGAGCCATAATCTGGCTCGGTCAATCCAAAGCAACCTACCCATTCACCGCTAGCCATTTTGGGAAGATATTTTTCCTTCTGCTCCTCACTACCGAAATCCCAAATTGGGTACATAGCAAGTGAGCCTTGAACACTAGCAAAGGAACGTAATCCTGAGTCGCCGCGCTCGAGTTCTTGACAGATTAACCCGTATGCTACATAGGATAGTCCTGGGCAGCCATAGCCTTTCAGTGGCGCACCCAATACTCCCATTTCTCCAAGGGCAACACGCCATTCATCTGGGAATACTCCCTCTGCACAAGCGTGCTCAATTTTTGGAAGAACTTCTTCATCGACCCAATCGCGCACCATGTCACGAATCATTACTTCCTCTTCTGTAAGGAGTGATTCGATATCGTAGAAGTCGAGTCCTTCAAAGGGCTCCATGTTACTACTCCGTGTGAAAGTGCCTCATGAAGGTTGGTACGCCTTACTTGGATTTCTTTGGGGCCTTTCCACGCAATTCGAGATACTTTCTCTGCAACCATGGCGAGTTCCAATAAATTAGACCTAGGAAAACTCCTGGTACACAAATAATCACTACAATTCCAATTGCTAATACAATAATTGTGTCTTCTTCCTCTTCAACTTCAGGAGCGAACGATACAATCCGTCCATCACTGGTAACAACATACCCATTTCCTTTGGAATTCTCCCATGCGACCGCTACAGAGTCTGCTGCGAGCATAGGGTCTTGCTGTAATGCATCTGAATTGTTGAACATCAAGAATGCCTCGCCACTATCCTGTTCAACACGGATTAGTCCAAGTGGTGCGAGATGAACGAGTGTTGTGCCATCAGCCCCACGATCATCCCTGACAGTATCGCCTTCAATCTCGTTGAATGAAGTCATCATACCAAGAGTAGTATCACCTGGAGTAATGATGTTTAGGTTGATTTCGACTGTGTTTTTCCCACTTGCATACCCAGTGCACACATTCATCGAACCATCGTCGCAAGAAACTCCAATCCATGTGTAGTGAGGCTTGCCTATCCAATTGAATGAATCATCTCCACCAATTACGCCAATTCCATTACTAACGCTTGCAATAAGACAGATGTTCTGGCTTCGATGACAAGCGATATCGGTGATTCTTCCTTCTTCCCCAGTAGGGATTTCAGTAAATCCTTCACCGCTACTATATGACCAAACTTTGCCGCTATAACTGGCAAGGTATGCCTTATCTCCACCTGCTCTCCAAACTACTGCTTCAATGTCCTCTCCTGCTAATACAGAACTTTCATTGACGGATTCTATCGAATAGGATTCTGCAACATAGCGGCGGAACTCCCCCGCATCTCCAGCGAGTAGTGCAGTGTTTCCAGAAGGATGCCATGCAGCATCATTCACATCTTGTTGCCCTGTTTCTAGTTGGACATCAAATTGTTCCTGGTCAGCCTCTACGGCCTTGATCAGATGTGCGTAACCCTCGGCTCCGAACAGAATAACAACCTCGCCATCTGGAGATACTGCGCCGCCATCGATTCCGATATCGTATTCGGCGAGATGGCGCTCAATCACTATGTCTACAGTAGCATCAGGCTCTGCCATTACAGATGGCAATAGCATGATGAGAACCAAAGCAATGGCAACTCGGCGCATGTTCCGGCGACGGTAAGTGAGCCAAAAAGGCCGTGGTCTGACCAACTGCTTTGACCCTAGGCCTTATTGAGGTAATCGAGGTGGCAAGTGATATGGAGCGTTTTGAGGTAAAGAGAGGTTTGACAAAGGCTATGGGTGGCAATGCAGGACTTGCTAAGTTAGCAACCCAATATTTTGACGATGTCGTAGTAGATGGTAGCGGTGTATTCACTGCATCATTCGCAATACTTACCCATGTTAAGGGAGAATACTCCGAAGATGGTAAACTCGTAGTCGACGTAACCCAGATGAAAGGCGAAGACCTCTCAGAATTCCTTGGAGGAGATGGCGGACGAGAAGCAGCTATGGAATCTCGCAAGCGTTGGTCTGGATTTCTCGATGAAGCAACAGGTTACAATTCCAAACAACGAGGTGACAAGGCAAAGGAGGGTGCAAAGAAGATCTCCAAGTCGAAGTCTGCAATCTCTATGGCTCGAAAATTTATGGAGGTCAGTTCAAATGTTAGCGACGAAAAGAAGCAAACTGCTGAAGACTTAATTCGTCAAATCGAAGAGAAACTAGAGGAAGGAAATGGCACTCGTGCGCTTTCTCTATCCGAGAAGTTGAACAAGTTGTTCGGTTGAGGTGAGCATAATGGAAGACCTCGTGTCGCGCTGCGCCCGAGTCGCCGAACTCGATGAGGAACAACTACGTCGGCTTCGTCTGATGATAGATGATGTCGACGAAGCCGTCGGTATTGACCACATTGTGAACTGTATCGCAGATGGTACTTCTGCCGGTGGCGATGGCGTCATTCGTTGCTATGTTGGATTCGAGCCTTCCGGAAAAGCACACATCGGTTGGAAGGTGATTTCCTTGCAAATGCGTCGAATGCTCGATGCAGATGCCAATGTCTTGATCTTCCTAGCAGATTGGCATGCATGGGTAAATGACAAATTCGAGGGAGTCATGGACGATATTCAGGTTACTGCTCGCTATATGGAAGAAACTTTCAGAGCACTTCTAGGCAATCCTCCAGAGGGAGATGGGCCTGGACAATTGCGCTTCCTTTGGGCATCCAGCATCATGGATTCTGGCGATTACTGGGCGAGAGTTCTACGTTGTTCCAAGAATATGAGCCTCGCAAGAGTTCGCAGAACATTCTCAATCATGGGACGTGATGAGGAATCTTCCGATGGAGATTTATCACGCTTCTTCTATCCTGCCCTACAAGCTGCTGATATTTTTGAAATGGATATAGACGTGGCAATTGGAGGCATGGACCAGCGAAAAGCGCACATGTATATGCGCGATGTAGCAGACCGGTGGGGATGGTACAAAGCAACCTGTTTGCACACTCCGATCATCTCGGGTCTAAAGTCGAGTGGCGCTCGTATGGAGTCCTTTGACCACAAGATGAGTAAGTCTGACCCAAATGGTGCTATTCTCCTTCACGATGATGACAATAAATTGGCTAAGAAAATGAAGAAAGCATTTCTTGACCCAGAGCAACCTGATTCGCCAGTTTACGAATTAATTCAACATATCATTCTCCCCGAATTTGGTGAGGTAGTCGTTACTCCTAAGCCTGAATTTGGAGAACCTTCGACATGGACCGATCTCGACTCATTCAAGGCCGCAGTTGCCGATGGAACGCTTCATCCATTCGATGCGAAAATGGGTGTTGCAGCAGGAATTTCCCGTGGACTCGCTGTAGTTTCAGAACATTTTGAAGCAGCCCCAGAAACTCTTGACAGTGTTAATGAACTCACTAAGTGAGCGTGAGAAGGTTCTTCAACGGACTTCAGGTCGGCAAATTCAACCCCTAGGGGTTGGAGTGAATCATATGCCAAATATCGTGGTACTTGTCAAGCGAGTTCCTGACACCAATGCACGCATTGTAGTGAATGGAGATAGAGTGGACCTTTCTGCTGTCAAGTGGGTAATTAGCCCATACGACGAATTCGCAATCGAAACTGCACTACAACACAAAGAGGCTGCTGGTGGCAGTGTTACTGCTCTAACCCTTGGCCCCGCAGCAGCAGATAAAGTTCTCAAAGATGCCAAGGCAATCGGCGTTGACGAAATTACCCGAGTCTGGGATGACTCATGGGGTGAACTTGATTCCAATGGAATTCAATCTGCACTTGCTGATGCTATCGGACAAATCGGTGGCGAAGTGGTGTACTGTGGCAAAACCGCAGCTGATACTGGCGCTGGCTCAACAGGACCAGGAATTGCAGAACGCCTAGGATGGGCCTCGGTATCCAATGTCAGTGATGTAGCATTTGATGGTGGCATTATTGCTACCGCTCCTGCAGAAGGCGGCGCAGCCAAGGTTGCTGTCTCTGGAAATGCAGTCATCACTTGCGACAAAGGAAGCATCAAGGTTCGCAAGCCCAATGTCAAAGGAATCATGATGGCAAAGAGAGCGCAAGTCAATGTCATCTCAGCAGCAGTTCCTGCTGCTAGTGTTACCGTAGTATCTCAATCTCCACCTCCAGCAAAACCCGCCGGCAAGAAATACGAGGGTGGAGATAGTGCGGCAGAAGTCGCAAGTTTGCTTCGTGATGAAGCCAATGTAATCTGAGGTGAAGAAATGAGTGAAAGTATCATCATAGCAGAAACAAGCAAGGGCGCTGTAGCACCTGTTACCGCAGAATTAGTTAGCGCTGCAATCGCAATGGGCACCACGCCTACAATCATTGTTCCATGTACGGATTCATCCATCGCTGATAACGCTGGATTCGAAGGTGCAGGGCGCACCATCGCTGTCAAGGGAGGATGTTTCGAGAATTACGACGCCTCGTCTTGGGCAGCAGCAATCGATGCTGCAGCACCAGCGGGAACTCTACTCGCAGCAGCAACACCTCAGTCCAAGGATCTCCTTGCACGCGTAGCTGCACGACGTGGCCTCGCAGTCGTACAAGATGTCGTCGCAATCAATGGCTCTAACCTAACTAGCCCAATCTATTCTGGTAAAGCAATGCAAACCGTCGCTCTTTCTGGAGATGCTGCTGTTAGTGTTCGTGCAAACATCTTCCCCGCTGCTAACGCATCAGGAGCAGATGTAAGCGTCGTCGACCAATCTGGAGATGTTGCAACTGCAGTTCAGGAAATCATCGCTCGTGCAAGTGCACGTCTCGATGTGGCTGAAGCTAATATCATCATCAGCGGAGGCCGTGGAATGGGTAGCCCTGACAACTTCTCTCACCTCGAGCGCATTGCTGATGTTCTCGGTGCAGCAGTAGGAGCATCTCGTGCGGCTGTCGATACTTGGGATGATATTCCTCACAGCATGCAAGTCGGACAGACTGGTAAGACAGTCAATCCCAATCTCTACATCGCAGTGGGAATTTCTGGAGCAATTCAGCACCTTGCAGGGATGCGTTCCAGCAAATACATTGTCGCTATCAACAAGGATGCTGATGCACCGATTTTCGCCCATGCTGATTATGGAATCGTAGCAACGTGGGAAGAAACACTACCTGTGCTAGAATCCGCATTGAGCGCAATGATGGCTTGAACAGAATTTTCAAGTAATCAACCGGTTATGGCATGACATGGCAAACATGGATGGCGTCCAAGCATACATTCCGCTCTCAGTTGCGAGTATCAAACAAAAATTACTCGATGACTCGATGACTGACCCCAACAATTACACTGGAATCTCTCAAATCAGTGAAATGATTGAGGCTTTGTGGCACCACAGGCTGCACGGATGCCAAAAATCACTCTCCAGCGCATATGAATTACTCAGTCCATCACTTAGCAGTGAAAAACTGGAAATGGGAAAGACTACTGAATTCCTATCGGTTTTTGAAGAGGTACTAAAAGACGGAAATTGGGAAGAGATTACCGAAAAGGAAATCGATGCTGCACTCGAGGGAGAAGATGTCTTTCCAATTAGTCTCGATGTCAGATTCGATGAATTCTCCACAATGCGTTTGTTCAAACTTGGAGTATTGACTTTTGAGAATGAACGCAAAACAGGTTTCCTTGGTTTCAAGAAAGAGACTGTCGAGGTTGATGCATGGGACAAAGTTCTACAAATTATTTCATTCAAAGATAGTTCATGGTTCAATTCAGAGGGAAAAAAGAAGCACGACCCTGGTGAACAAGGTATGGGGCTGCATCTACGCATGTTCAATAATATCCCGAAATTAGATCTTGAGGTTATTTTCCCCAATACTACGCCAAATATGAGGAATGTCGACAAACTCAAAATTGCTGCTCCACTGATTGGTGGAATAGTTACTCTTGGAATGAAGTTCGGACCAGTACTCTTTGGAGCCGGCTCTGGTGAAACTAGCCTTTCACTCTTAGGTGGTATTCTATCAGCGCTTGGAACATATATTTTGAAGTCGTATTTGGGCTACCGTAAGACAAAGGAAAAATATCTTTCACAAGTTTCAAAGGATCTATATTTCAAGGGCCAGGCAAATGATGAAGCCGTTTTGAACATGGTGGTTGGCCTTGGTGAAGATCAAGAGGTAAAGGAAGCACTTCTCGCCTACACCTTTTTGCACAATAATCCAAATCAAACAGAAGAAGAATTAGATGATGCAATTGAATCGTGGCTTGGAAACCATGGAGTAATTGTTGACTTTGAAGTCGATGATGCAGTTGGCAAACTCGAGGAGTTAGGGCTTTTGTCTAAGGACGGAGACAAATTAAGCGTCTCTGACATCCCCACAACCCTAACTAAATTAGATGAAATTTGGGACAATCTATACGATTACTGATTACATCCAGGCTCCTCTGCCTCGATGCCCATCATTGAGAAAGGGATTGTTGGCTTTCTCTTCTCCAATCGTTGTGAGGGGGCCGTGTCCAGGATGGACTACTGTAGCATCATCCAATGGCCACAATCTCTCTCGAATCATTCGCAATAGCAAATCGAGATCACCGCCGGAGTGCGGAAGGTCTGTTCGGCCAATTGAGCCTTGGAATAGGGTGTCTCCTACGAATAGATGGTCGGGCCCATCTTCTATCTGGAGGCGCAAACAACATCCTCCAAGGGTGTGACCAGGAGTATGGATTATCTCGAAGTCCATACCGGCGAAAGTGTGGACGTCACCATGCTCCCAATGATGTTCAGCTACTGCGGGTTCTGGCAGATTGAATCCCCAACGCTCACCGGATAATTTGGCTAGTGATTGCAAATATGTGTCATCATCATGCATCCACCATTCAAGGCCATAGTGTTCTTTGAGATATGGAATGTGTCCGCTATGGTCAAAGTGCGCATGGGTGTTGATTAGTGCTACTACCTTTCTCTGTCCAGCAAAAGAGCCAATCATCGCATCGGGATTTCCTATCCCCTCATCGAGCCAAGCGATGATGCGGTCACTATCGCCACCGCCATCGATTACCACCGTTTCTCCTGTTTCGGGATGTGTCACAATCGAGCAGCGTTGCTGCAATGCAGTGACAAAGAAATGTGCAATACACGGTGAGGCTACCATATTCATTCGACCCTGACATCGAGACTATCCGACGACCAGCGGCCGTCGCTATCCCTTATGCGTAGTTCGAACCGGTGGCTTCCCCGCATCAACTTGACTCTTAATCGGTCTGCCGTGCCAATCTCACGACCGGTTCCATCTATCCATGACCATTGGACAATTCTCTCTTGAGGATCATCGGTTCCACTTCCATCCAATAATACCACCACAGTACCATCTTCATCAGCAGTTACTTGCTGGTCACCACCAGCATCACAAGATGGAGCAATAATCTCCTCTGCATCTAGGGAAAGAGAAAGCATGAGGTCGTCTTCGTCCTCATCTGATTCGATGGATTCAACTTCTTCTTCTAGAGCCGATAAGAGATCGCTGCCAACCATTGACTGTGCAGCTTCAATCCCTGCAATATCCTCGATGGATTGAGTGTCGCCATACAATTCGCTCGCATCGATTTCTATTGTTGGTGCATCTCCCCAATCATCCAAAGTGGTCTCTTCTTCGATAACAGATACCGGTGTTGCATTCGAATCGATTTGGACCACGGGTTCAGCATCTGTGTAGTCATTTTGATCGCTACCTGCGATGAGAACGGAAGTGCCATCACTATTGCACGATACCTGCTCGACCATTCCTTGAGTCTCTACAGACCACTCGATACCGGTTGAAGAAATTCTGTGAAGATGAAACCAACTGCCTGCTAGACAATGATTACCTCGATCAATAACTGTATGAGTAGGATGGGATAATTCTGCTACTAATTCTCCCTCAAACATCACTCCACCCATATCTAAGCCCATCCAAGGCCCATCGATTGCAATCACTCTATGTTTGACATCAAAGCGTTTCTCAAGTATTTCATCATCCCAAATTTCGACTTCAAGAGCCTCTTCTTCACCTGGGACTAATCCATGTCCTTCTCTTGCGACAACAAGGCGGGATGAATGCCAACCAATCGCCGTAATCCTCTCACCTACTTCTCCTCTATTTGGACGAGTCCAAAGTCTGTGTCCATCGAGTGAGTAGGTGATTACTGAACCTGATTCTGTTGAAAGTGCAATTGTTTTTGATACTGCTACATGAAGAACACTTTCTGCATCGAGCGCAAGTATTGAACCATCTGTATTCACTATATGCGCCCTGCCTAAGCCATCGATGATTACTCGATCATAGATTCCATCAACCCCGGTCTCAAGGGGTATTCCCCAGACTTCTTCTGCTCCGCGATAGCAATGCAATCCCTCGCTGCATCCGACCAGAAGGTCGCCATTGGAAAGTTCGCACATCGAGGTAATTGGTGAGAGTGATTTTGTTTCTCCATCGATGTGAAGCGTACCATTTCTCTCTCCAAAAGCAATTGACATTCCTGAACTAACCGCACTAGCAGTAGAGGTGAGTGTGTACCTAGAAAGGACCGGTACAGTGAGCGCCATACATGTCGCTGGGAACTTCTGGTTCAAGAGACCCATGCCTTGATGTCTGGCGTTGGAGGATTATTTGCTGGTTCGAGTATGTGCAACATCAAAGACGCCTTCTCAGCTTCCGTCCAACCGCAAAGTGGTTCCAATGAAGATAGTGGTACCGTTTTCACATCGCTTTCACGTCGATGAATCAATCCTTCACCTTCTTCAACAGTGAGACCAACTACGCCCCAAGGGTGCCTCTTCCTTTTACCACCCGTTGGAGTTCTCTCCTTAGAACGGCGACCCAAAAATGGATCCCATCGCTTGAGTATAGCGATTTTTTCTTCATCGCATCCATCGACAGGAATCAATCTTGAACCTCTACGCATTATCAGGAATGCTGAAATTAATGAATCATCATCGATAATCCTGCATAGAACATCACCTTGTACACCAGGTGGCAATCCTCCTGCTCCAGTGATTCTTTCATCCATCAACCAGACTCTATCGGGTTCCATGACCAGTCGTACCCACATATCTGGATTGGTCAAGTCTACACTGAGATGGCCATCTTGACGCCACATTGCTGCTCCGATTTCACTGCAATACTCCTGACTTGACCATTGGCCCTTTGCTCCTAATCTCCGAGCGCGTACTCCGAATGTACGGTCAACTCCTGCTGAAGCATCTCTTTCGAGAATTGCAGAGGCCACTACTTCAGGGTCGAGAGTATCGGAGATTACCTCGGCAGGGTCTAGGGCAACTATTCCCAAAATATGGCACAATAGGTCTTCAGCCTCACTTGGCTCCGCACTACTGGTAACTACTTCCATAGTTTTGATTCGGTCGCGAATGATAGGAATCTGATTCTCGATGGCGAGCGTTTCCAAATTACGATCGAGAGCCCGTTGAAATTGACGGCGGACGACTCGGCTCTTGAGTCCGAGTTCGCCATGGCGAAGTATCCAGGCACGTTGCAACCGCTTCACCTCAGATGTCGTTATGCAACTCAATTGTCTCTTCAGGTGAACTTGAAGCGATTTTAGCAGCATCATTTCTTGCAGCTTCTAATCCATCAAGGTAGGATTGGCTGACATCACCGGTAACATACTCGCCACTGAAACAAGATGTATCCCATTCTTGGTCACCATTCAAACTAGTTACCTCGATGAGATCATCCAATGATTGGTAGAATAGGCGATCTGCGCCAATGACATCACCAATCTCGTCGATGGTCTTGTCATTTGCAATGAATTCGGTAACAGCAGGCATGTCTATTCCATACACATTTGGATATCGAACTGGAGGTGCAGCACTTGCGAAGTAAACCTTGTTTGCACCTACCTCTCGAGCCATTTCAACAATCTGTGCTGAGGTAGTACCACGCACAATGGAATCATCGACCAGTAGAACGTTCTTGCCAGCAAATTCACGTGGAATGGCGTTGAGTTTTCGGCGTACACTCTCACGTCGCATAGTTTGCCCTGGCATGATGAAAGTACGACCGATATATCGATTCTTCACGAATCCTTCACGGTATTCTACATCCAAGGTATTAGCCATCTGCAATGCTGCATATCTGCCAGAATCAGGTACTGGAATAACGGCATCAATATCGTGGTCCGGCATTGCTTCAAGTATGCGTTGTGCAAGCCTTTCTCCCTGATTTAGACGAGCCTGATATACCGAAATACCATCGATAATCGAATCCGGTCGAGCAAAGTAAACATGTTCGAAGATACATGGCGAGTGGAGTATTTCTTTCGCACATTGGCGGGAGAAGAGTTGGCCGGAAGAAGTGATGAACACTGCTTCTCCTGGTGCAACGTCTCGTTCTACTTCGAAACCTAATGCATGAATTGCTACTGATTCACTTGCTACAATCCATTCCTTTTCGCCCTCGACTACTCTCGAACCAAAAATCAGTGGCCTGATTCCATTGGGATCACGGAATGCTAAGACTCCATATCCAGAAATCAATGAAACGCAAGCATAACCTCCAGTTATCTGTTCATGTACAGCGCCTACAGCATCAAAGATACTGTTGATGTCAACATGACTTGCTCCATCGATTTGGACATTAGGTGAACGTGTGTGCAACTCCATTGCCAATAGATTGAGCAATAATTCTGAATCCGAGGTGGTATTTACATGACGGCGGTGTTTTGCAGTCAGCAAATGACGAATCTCTTCGGCATTGGTTAAATTTCCATTGTGGGCCAATGAAATTCCAAATGGGTAATTGACGTAGAAGGGTTGAGCTTCTGCTGCAGAGGAAGAACCCGCTGTTGGATAGCGTACATGGCCGATTCCAACCGAGCCGAGCAAGTTTCTCATATGGCGCTTGTGAAAGACATCCTTTACCAAACCATTCGACTTACGCAAGTGGTATTTACCATTATTTTCCGTCATCATTCCAGCAGCATCTTGGCCGCGATGTTGGAGAACGGTAAGGGCATCATACAGTAATTGGTTGATGTGCTGACCACGTCGCCCGACGAGACCGATAATGCCACACATTTGTCTCGCCCAGTTGAATCGACTCGCTGGGGCTTTACAGCCCTTTCTCATCAATCAATGATGAAAACTTCAGGGTCGGTGGGTCTTCTTAGCCCAACCGAAGGAACGAATACGTGCAGTAGCGCCGTATCCACAAGATGCGCAGACGCTCTTCTGCTTGTGATATGCGTTGCGTCCACAGCGGCGGCAACGTAGGTGCGTCGTCTTCTGACGCTTACCCATGGATGGAGTGCCCTTAGACATGATATCACCTGACGGCTGGGCCACCGACCCTCCCTTTATGAATTCAACGGAAGGAGTACTTTCACTCCTCTTCTTCAAACAAGACCATTTTTGAGCGCCCTGTAATCGCTGCAAATGTAGTTCCAATGGCAAGTAATGCCGCCAATAGCATAGCGGCACCACTGACTAGCAGGTGGACAATATTGGAGAGAACTTGTGACCTCATTCCGCTATTTGCTTCCAGTAGTAAATCATCGTTTGAAATCAGTGCCCAAGTGATGATTACACCAACTGCGATAGCGAGGAACATTCCAACAAATGGTGCGAGGGGCCTGTGTCGACTATCGGCGTAAAAGAATAAGTTGCCCATCAACAATAATCCCATTACAACATAACTGGTTAGAAGAGCATTACCAAATCTCTTGAAATCCTCATCAACGAATCCTCCACCCATCGATACATCGATTGCCACTAGAACTAGTATTGGTAACATAGCAGCCATTACCAATAGCTTCCAGGAGGCTTTGCCTTCGTTCATCACTCCTCACCTCCGATATGGGATTTAGCGATGGCCACAACATGTTTGACTTCCTCGTCTGTAGGAGCATCAGTTGTAGGTGGAGTTGGTAGATTACTCTCATATGACCAGATCACTATTGCAAATGTTGCAATCGAAGCACCGACTCCAGCCAATGTTCCAAAGATATCAGCGGCAGCTAACCACAAGTGTCCACGGAATTCTTCTGCACTGGTATTAGATCCATCGAAGAACATTGCAGTTAGTGCAATACCAGCCATTACTACCGATAATCCAGCAAGATTCAGAGATTCGCTCAAACGCTCTGAGCCAAATCCAACAAGTGCCAAAGACGCTAGAGCGCACAATGAGGTTGAGAACATTAGGAAGGTTGGCCAGAATACTATCCAATAGGGGTTGACATCTCCTCTCCAAATTGGAGTGAAACTACCCCAGTGCATCATTGCCATCAAAACTATTGCAACTACGGTTGCGATAGAACCTGACCATCGAGCACTTGAATCAAGGCGCCCTACAGGTACATTTCCTCCAAATACCATTCCATAGAGACCATATGCCATTAGGGCTGATGGTCCTAAGATGGAGAGCAATAGATGCCCTCCTGCTGTCGAGTCAGAACTTGGAACAGTCCAAGGAGATACCATCACCAAAATTAGAGCGAATAATGCGAGGACTAAACCTGATTTTCGATTTGAATCTCTGAGATAACCATACAACCCAATAGGTATGAGCATTAGTGGAATCCAGAACCAGAAAGCGGCCGCCCACATCTCATCCATAACAACGCATCCGAACGCTCTGATTTATCAATACCACCGCAATATTGCCCCGCAGTTGTACGATTTCCCCTACGGGGGTAACCCGACACCACTAAATAGAGGCCCCAAGTGGGCCGAATGCTCAAGGTGAGACCATGGTCAAAATGCCACGTCAGGTCAAGCGATACAGTCCCAGTGCTGGTAAGCACACTATGCATACTGTGGAGCGCGTAAAGAAGCGCCGAGCAAGTGAGCTAAAGTGGGGACAGCGCCGTTTCCGTCGTGTTATGGCGGGTTACCGTGGTTTCCCTCGTCCTAAGCCCGATGGCCGTGAAAAGCCGACCAAGAGGGTCAACATCCTATTCCGTTGCACCGAGACTGGCAAAGCGCACTACGCTCCATGCCAGCGTGCTAAGAAATTCGAGCTCGTCGACAACTGAGGTGAATATAATGCCAAGCAATTTCCTAAAGGTATCCTGTCGAGACTGCTCTAACGAGTGTGTCATCTTTTCCCGTGCAACCACAATGATCTCCTGCGGAGTCTGTGGTGCAACCCTGACTAACCCAGCCGGTGGCAAGGCAGCCCTGGTAGGATGCAACGTCATCGAGACCCTTGAGTGAATGGAGGCCTAGACCTCCATGGCAAAAGATCTCATCGAAGGCGGACCTTCTGAAGGCGAGTTAGTCGTCTGTTCTGTTAAAGAAGTCAAACAGAATGGTGCGTACGTAATTCTCGATGAGTACGAGTCCATTGAAGGATTCATTTTCATCGGTGAAATCGCAAGTGGCTGGGTCAAGAATATTCGTGGATTTGTTCGTGAAGGACAGCGCCTAATCTGTAAGGTCATGCGAACCCGTCGTGACGGGCGAACACTCGAACTTTCGCTCAAGAGCGTAAGTGAGGAGCGTAAGCGTGACCGCCTTCAGCAATGGAAGAATGAAGAGCGTGCAAAACAACTCATCAAGGTTCTAGGAGAAAAGGTCGGTTGGTCTGACGAAGAGCGCGTTGATACCCAAGAGGAATTAGCCGCAACATTCGTCACCCTTTACGGCGCATTTGAGGAAGCAGCAACAGCGCCTGAATCGATTACTGAGTCGGGCTTTGAAGGCGACTGGATCAAAGACTTCATCGAGATTGCAATAGAGAATATCATTCCTCCATTTGTCGAAATCCGAGGCAGATTCACACTTACAGTGAATGGCTCTGACGGAATAGAGGCCATCAAGGCAGCCCTCATTGCTGCAGAAGGTCACTCTGACGACGAAGCTGAAATCGAGGTTGCCTGCTACTATGATGGTGCACCTTCTTATCGAATAGAACTCAGAGCACCTGACTTCAAGTCTGGAGAAGATATCTGGGAGAAAGCAACCAAGGCTTGTATCGATACTGTCTTGGCCGCTGGTGGTTCTGCCGAGGCTGTGAGGGAGTGACATGGCTCGCCAGCTGATGCAAGAATGCCGAGACTGTGGAACATACTGTCTATCTCTGAAATGCCCTAAGTGTGGCGGTGTTGCAACCGCTGCTGCTCCAATGAAGTGGTCTCCTGAGGATAAGCGAGCACATCTGCGCCGACAAATCGAAGGTGTAGAAAAGCAAGGCTGGTCTGAGAGCCTTCCAACCCTCTCGTCTTCTGAAGAAGAGTGAACAAGAGCGCTCGCCAACCTCCTAGGAAGGCGAATCATTATACCGCGTCGCGAGACGCTTTGGAATTCATGAGCGTGTTAATCGACTGGATGGTCGAGGCAAAGACCGAGCAAGGTTTGCTATTGGTCGCTATGCCGGGCATTGGAGATGTCGGGAAACTCGCCATAGATGCGGTCAATACCGAATTGGATGCTGAACCTATTGCACGTCTTATTCACCCAGCCTTACCTCCATTGGCCAAACTCGATGAGAATGGGCTCCTCGCTCCTCCTCACATCCTGCTGTCAAGAATCGATATCGATGGCAAGGAAGTTTTCACCCTAACCGGAGATGCTCAACCGATGACTCCTGTGGGTCAGCATGAGATGGCAGCATGTGTTCTCGATCTTTTCAAGGGAGGAGAAGTTCTCGTTCTCGCAGGGTATAGCAGTGCTCCTGAACGCAAGGAAGTATTCACAATATGCAGTTCAGCATCACATCGTATAGAACTTGAAGGCCGTGGAGTTGACGTGCGAAGAGACGAGCCAAAGTCAGGTGTAATCGGCATGGCAGCCCTGATTACCGCCATGGGTCCAGTCAAGGATGTCGCATCCTCCTGTACCATTGCAACAACAGTTGGCAATAGTGCCGACCCAGTAGCTGCACAACTCCTACTCGAGACCGTGAGAAAATGGTGGAGCCTACCTCTGCCGGTTCCAATCGATGCAACAACGAGGCTTGCTGACAAACTCAAAGAATTGCATCCGCACCAAGCCCAAGATCATCTCACTGAACTTAGTGAAAGTGAGAACTCAATTTACATGTGAGGCTTATCCGCCAGAACTGACGACTATCAGTTCAAAGTTCACATCGCCATTCAGCACAGTAGTATGTGGAAGAATCTTTTCTTCATGGCTAACAAGAACTGTTGAGGGATGAATTCCAGCCTTATCGAGGGCTTGTCTAATCGTTGAGCCAGCCTCTAGTTCGAGCACCACGTCGTGCCCATGACCCTTCAGTGCGACCTTCATCACCCCATGCGAGTGACATCACTCTTATGACGGTCTTGTAGGTGGGCGGAATACAAGCCGAGATCGCATAGCCTGGTATTGCGGTGGATTCGAAATCCACTGTCCCCTGGACGCGGGAGTTCAAATCCCCCTCTCGGCGCTCACTGAGTAATGAGGTACTGCGAAGCATACAACAGGTGAGTAAACTGTCAACTTTCAGAAATTCGGAAATCTCTAACTTTAGGCACTATAATTGCGACTTTATTGATCTT